>CAMPIU010000305.1 GCA_946886545.1 uncultured Flavobacteriales bacterium
ATATAATTTAATATGTACGATTACATAGAATTGCATGCTAACAAAGATTACTCTAGGTATCTTACGATTGAAGAATTCAATAGACTATTTGTTGATTGTTTGAATATTAAAAAAAGCTCGAACGCCTCATTCATCTGGGAACTTAAAGGGCACAGCATTAAAATTCAAGGAATCCGTTGCGACTACAATGGTAATTATAGCTTTAACAGTGATAGTGGTTTTCGGGATGTTAACTTGATAGAAATTAACCTGCCTCAGGGTTCTGAGTCTGATTGTTATAAGGAAATACGAGAGTTTATATCCGAGATAGCAGCGAGAATTTCGTGGAAAATCAATTGGAGAGAATAATGTTTTTTTGGAAATATGTGATGAGTTTTTCAAAGATATATCAAATGTTTTGAGCTTTTTGTTTTATGAAAACAGCTAGTATAAATCGCATATTCATTTTACGTCTTCTATAATGTACAACGAACCTACAATCACTCAATTATTAGGACTAACAATTTCGATTACTGGTTTAGTAATCAGCAATGTTTTTTTTCTATATTCTTATTATCGAATTACAAAGCGGCTGAAACAAAGTGATTATAGTTTTTCTAAGTCTCCTTTTCTACCGTTAAGTTTTTACTTGCAATTCCGCAGGCTCATTCAGAATACGAATAACACAGAAGAAAAGAGAAGTCATCAGAAAGTCTTGCTCTTGTTAATCTGGTCGATGATAATATCTGTTGCATTAATGGTAATCGGTTTTCAAATAGCGTCTTTAGATTGATTTTTATGATCTAATCTCTGATTGAGGAAGTACTCATCTCTTGGGACTTTGTCTTTTAAAAAGTGTCCCGCTCCAACCACTCCAATCCATTCGGCAACTTAAGAGAACTAAACTCTAAATGAATCACTCTTCTTCGTTTTTGATTCTGTGTTTTAGACGATGAATGAAGGAGTAAAGGTTTCATTAATTGAACGCCTCCTTCTTTGACTTCCATAATTACTGGGCTTGCATCTGCCGTAATAGTTTTGATTTCATTATCAGTAAATCGTTTCTTGTGTGAACCTGGAATGACTTTTAACGCTCCATTTTGTTCAGTAGTAGTGTCTAAATGAATTCGAATTGTAAAGATGTTGTGGAGAAATTCCTCTGGTGGACAAACTGAATTGATTTCTTTCTTTTTTGTCCAGGATGTAAATCCATCAGTCTCAATTTTTCGCTGAATATTAATTGGGACATCTTGATGCCAGCTGACAAACCAATTAGAGTCATCTGGTTTGTCAAAATAAATGGCCTTTACCAGGAAAGCATCCGGATCTATTGTTCTTACTAAACGCTCTAAATTTTCATTAAAAAGCAATGCCTTTAAGGAAGGAATATCTTTGAGTAATGTTCTTTTTCCAAAAGTTGACTCATTCGTATCCGCGAAATAATCATGGAGTTCTTTTCCTATTTTTCGAATTTCTTTCCTTGTATAAAGATCATTGAGAATAGAATAACCATTTTTGACCAATTTCTTACTTGCAGCAAGAGCATCAGAAGCTGATAATTGTGAATTATACATATCCAAACCATTCTGAAATTTCTCTTGAATTCTGCGTTTCAATGAAATTGGTTTCAACACTTGCATAGCTTCTCCAAAACCAAGAATTAATCGTTCCAATTCAAAATTCTGATGAACCAAAAGTTCTATAATTACTGCACCATTGTTCAACATCTCTTTCACTCGTTGCGTATGATGTAAGGGTTTTGTCAGAACGTAGGGTGCATTTTTCTCATCTACTTTTAATACAATTCTATCCACATGCTTATCGTCTAAGACCGTTACGCCAATCGTATTCTTATAAAAGGCATCACCGTCAAAATTTTCGTTGATATGATCCAGTTTGGTGTCATAGTCTATACTAATAATTCTGTCCAAAGCAAAAGTCAGCACATTACTTTTTTTATTTTTTTTACCTACCAAAAACCATCTATTGTTGAATTCTTTCAAAATAAAAGGGTGAAGAGTAATCACAGAACTTTCATTTGCTTTAAAAGACTGATAACGAAGTTTCAAAACCATCTTCTTGAGAATCGCTTGATACAAGACGTCCAAATGTTCCAACCCTTTCAATTGATCATTTTTGTCCAAATGAATAATTGCCGGTCGATGTGTTTTTTCTGTATAAATCTTATCCTCCAATCGTTGTATGATTCCTCCCAACTCTGAGAATAATGAAAAATCTTTGAACTGCTTTAGCATTTCCACTGTCTCTGAAAGCACATGCATATCATTTTCGTTCAATGGAATATCTGTGATTGTAAAATCCGGATCTTCGTATCGATAGAATTTTTTATCATATACTTCAATCGGAGCATTGTAGCCCAATTTATCACTTCGCATTAATTGAATATCAAGTTGAATGGTTCGCTTGCTAACGTTTGCGTCTTTTCCTTCGTACTCGTATAAAGCGTCTGAACAAGCTTCAATCAAATCTTCCAATGTCCAGTTTCGATAACTGTTTTGTAAGCATTTATCAATTGTTCTATAACGAATTAGTGCATTTTTGTTTTGTGCCATGAACTAAAATTAATTCTTTTTTAAATGTGCGCAGAATAATTGCGCAGTTGAGTTAAATCTTTGTATTGTTCTTAGAAACAAAACATAGAAGGACCTCCGTCAATAATGGGATTGGCGGAGTAATCAAAAAAGAGGAAAAATGAAAATTGACGGAAATACAATTATCGAATTAGGATTCAGACCAGGTAAATGGTTTAAGGATGCTATCGAATATATTAATACAAATGAATTGAGTGAAACGGAAATATTGAATTACTTGGAGCAATACAGATTGCCAGAACCGATTCCTTTAAAAATAGAGCCTGCGAAATTCGCGATCAATATCAAGGCTGAAAATGAATTGGAAATTGATAACGTGGAAAAAGTAATTGATTCAATGAATGAGTTAATGAAGACTCCAACGATTGTTGGAGGAGCTATTATGCCAGATGCTTGTCCGACAGGTCCTGCAGGATTGATTCCAGTTGGTGGTGTTGCAGTGGCAAAAAATGCTATTCATCCGGGAATGCATAGTGCGGATATTTGTTGCTCAGTAATGTTAACGGATTTTGGTAAGGCAGATCCAAAAACAATTTTAGATGCTGCACATGCATGTACACATTTTGGTCCAGGTGGTCGCCCGAGAGGAAAACAATTTGCTTTGCCTGCTGAGTTGATTGCACGGTTTGAATCGAATCCATTTTTGAAATCTGTGAGAATGTTGTCATTGGCACAAGAACATTTAGGAACTCAAGGAGATGGAAATCATTTCTTATATGTTGGGAAGTTAAAATCAACAGGAAACACTGTTGTGGTTACTCATCATGGATCAAGAGCTCCAGGAGCTAAATTATACGAACAAGGAATGTACGTTGCCGAAAATTTCAGAAAAGATTTATCTCCTGAGACGTTAACGCAAAATGCGTGGATTCCATTTGAAACGGAAGAGGGGCAAAATTACTGGAATGCGTTACAAATCATCAGAGAATGGACAAAGTTGAATCACTCAACAATTCATGATTTAATTGCTGCGGAAACAGGATCAACAGTTGAGAACAGATTCTGGAATGAGCATAATTTTGTGTTCAAGGATGGAGATTTGTTTTACCATGCTAAAGGTGCAACGCCATTGGACAGTAAGTTTATGAACGACATTACCGGTCCACGATTAATTCCATTAAACATGTCGGAACCAATTTTAGTTGTCGACGGAGAAACAACGACTAACAATCTAGGATTTGCTCCTCATGGTGCAGGAAGAAATATAAGTAGAACAGCGCATAGAAAAAGTAAAGGTGAACAATCAATTGAAGCTGTTTTTGCAGAAGAAACAGAAGGCTTGGATGTGAGATTTTTCTCTAATGAGATAGATATTACGGAATTGCCGAGTGCTTATAAAAGTGCTGAAACTGTTCGAAGCCAAATGAAAGAGTTTGGATTGGGAACAGTGATTGACGAAGTTGAACCCTTTGGTTGTATTATGGCTGGAGACTTTGAGAAAAATGCTCCCTGGAAAAAGAAAAAACGTGCAAGCGCTGAGAAATAGTAAACGGTAGCGAAACCGTAACAACAAGAAAAAATGGAAGCACTAAAGCAACTATTCTTTAAGTTAATGTCTCAAACACTTTCGTTGAAAGAGTTTGAGACTTGGCTTTATACTGATGATTATATTAAAAGTCAATTATTGGAAAACGAAATGATATTTGAATTAGTGAGCATTAATCTAAGGTCTAAGCATGCCAATAAGGAATTAGAAAAGTTTTGTTTCAATCATTTTAATAAAGAAGAATGTTTAGTCCAAATCGTAAAATATAATTGTGAAGTGTATTTGGATTCTAAAACTGATGAGGCAACTGAAAATTTCATTCGAAACATTTGTTATTTCCATGATTGGAAC
>CAMPIU010000306.1 GCA_946886545.1 uncultured Flavobacteriales bacterium
CTTATGTATATGTGAGTAATAATTATCAAACAATGTATCAGGCTTCTGTTAAGAAAATGGAACCCGAACAAATTTTGACCATTCAAGCTGTAAATGCGGCATTAGGTTCTCAATTGTATAATTTTTACGGGTTTTCATTTAGAAATGCCGATGAGCTATTGTTGACTGACGGGAATAATTATTACTCATACAATTTGAAAACAAAAACCGGCTCTAAGCTGGTTTCTGTTGTGGAAGAAGGAGCTGGCGCCGAATACGAAATGACAAGCGGAAGTGTTGCTTATACTCTAGATAACAATTTATGGATTGTCAATTCCAAAGGAGAAAAAATTGCAGTTACTTCAAATACTGATAAAAATATTGTTTCAGGTCAAACAATTGCCCGCAGTGAATTTGGAATTGTTGACGGTATTTTTTGGTCCGGAAAGGGCACGTATTTGGCTTTTTATCAAAAGGATGAAACGAATGTAAAGGAATATCCACTGGTTGATGTTACGAAGGTTCCGGCAGAATTGATGAACATTAAATACCCGATGGCCGGGCAAGGGTCCGAAAAACCTAAAGTAGGGATCTATTCTGTTTCGGCAGGTAAGTCTGTTTATATTTCTCCGAAAGGGGCTGCGGATAATTACCTGACAAATTTGTGCTGGACACCGGATGAGAATTTTGTTTTGATTGCAGAGGTGAATCGCGAACAAAACCATATGTGGCTGAATCAGTATGATGCAAAAACGGGAGCATTTGTGAAAACCATTTTGGAAGAACAAAACGAAAAATGGATAGAACCAGAACATGCCGCTTTCTTCCCAATGGCTAATTCCAATAATTTCATCTGGATTTCTGAGAAAGATGGCTTTAACAATCTGTATTATTATTCAATTGATGGAAAACTGATTAAACAATTAACAGCAAATAAGTTTGTTGCGAAAGAAATTCTGCAATCTATCAATAAAGGAAAGGAAGTTGTTTTCGCAGCGACAGGAACAAGCCCTTTAAATACCTTATATTATGCTGTTGACTTGAACGGAAAGCAACGTTGCTTAACATTGGAAGAGGGGACTCACGGTATTGTGATTAATGATGCAAACACGTATTTGATTGATCAGTATTCTTCACATTCGGTTCCGGGTAAAGTACAGTTGAAAACCATTACTGGGAAAATTACGAAAACACTTGCCATATCCAAAAACAAATTAGCTGAAATCCAAATTGGAACGGCTGACATAGGACAAATTAAAGCAGAAGACGGATCGATTTTGTATACCCGTTTGATTAAGCCAAGTAATTTTGATCCGAACAAAAAGTATCCGGTGATGGTTTATGTTTATGGTGGGCCGCATGCGCAAATGATTACCAATTCCTGGTTGGATGGAGCTAATCTATGGATGTATTGGATGGCTGAGCAAGGCTATTTGGTCTTCACTTTAGATAACAGAGGTTCAGGAGAACGTGGTTTTGCATTTGAAAATCAGATTCACAGGCAACTGGGTGTTGTGGAGATAAAAGATCAGATGAAAGGAATCGATTATCTGAGATCCCTTTCCTATGTGGATACTTCGCGTTTTGCTGTTCATGGCTGGTCTTTCGGTGGATTCATGACTACTTCATTGATGTTAAAGCAGGCTGAGACATTCAAAGTCGGTGTTGCCGGCGGACCGGTTACTGATTGGAAATACTATGAAGTAATGTATGGCGAACGTTATATGGATCGCCCGGAAGAAAATGCAAAAGGTTATGAAGAAGCGTCTTTGTTTTCGCATGCAAATAAATTGAAAGGTGATTTGCTGTTGATTCATGGAACAGTTGATGATGTTGTTGTGCCACAGCACAATGATGCTCTAATTAAAAAGTTCATTGATTTGGGAATCCAGATCGATTTTTTCCATTATCCGATGCATAAACACAATGTAATTGGAAAAGACAGGGTTCATTTGATTCAAAAAGTACTTGATTATATTATTGAAAACAATAAATAGATAAGAGGAGCTTAAAGCTCCTTTTTTTTGATTGAAATGCCGATTATTCTTCAGTAATTCTGTTCATTTCCTTTTTGAATCTTATCTTTGTTACAAAAAATACCCCAAATGGCAGATACTCTTTCGAAGACCATGAAATCTACTATTAAGACAAATAAGGATGTTTTGCTGAAAGCTTTTCGCTTAATGGCTACAGCAAAAACATTGGCTGATAAATATGAGGCAAACAAGGAGGTCACAGCAAAATATGTTCATGCTACTTCAAGGGGGCATGAAGCAATTCAACTTGCTGTAGGTCTCCAATTAAAGCCTCAGGATTGGGTTTCTCCATATTATCGGGACGATAGTATTCTTTTAGGAATCGGGATGACTCCTTACGAGTTAATGCTCCAGGTTTTTGCTAAAAAAGAAGATCCGTTTTCGGGTGGTAGAACTTATTATTCTCATCCGTCTCTTAAGAAGGATGATATGCCTAAAATTCCTCACCAATCTTCGGCTACAGGCATGCAGGCGATTCCCACTACCGGAATTGCAATGGGGATTCAATACAAAGAGAAAACCGGAATTGCAGAAGATTATAAAGGTGAAAATCCGATTGTTGTTTGTTCCTTAGGGGATGCATCCTGCACGGAAGGGGAAGTTTCTGAAGCTTTTCAAATGGCTGCACTGAAGCAATTTCCAATTGTTTACCTGGTTCAGGACAATGGATGGGATATTTCCGCAAATGCTGCTGAAACAAGAGCACAGGATATTACGCATTATGCTCAGGGATTTAAAGGAATTGAGGTGCGAACCATTGATGGCAGTGACTTTGATTTGTCTTTCCAAACGGTTCAGGAGGTTTTTGAAATTGTCAGAAAAGAAAGAAGACCCTTTATCATTCATGCGAAAGTTCCGCTTTTAGGACATCATACTTCTGGAGTTCGAAAAGAATGGTACCGGGATGATTTGGAAGAAGCTGCCACGCGCGATCCATATCCTAAATTGAAAGAAATTATTCGCGAACTGGAAGGTGAAGCGGATATCATTAATATTGAAGCGGAAGTTCGGAAGTTGGTAGACGAGGACTACGATAAAGCATTGAATGCAGAAGATCCTGATCCATCGAGTGTTACGGATTTTATTTTTGCTCCTACACCAATTACAGAAGAGAAGGGTGAGCGTGAACCGGCTGGAAAAAAGAAAACTGTAATGGTTGACAGCGCTTTGTTTGCGGTTCGTGAAATCATGTCACAGCATCCGGAGGCTTTGCTTTACGGGCAAGATGTTGGCGGACGATTGGGTGGAGTTTTCAGGGAAGCTGCAACACTTGCTCAAACATTTGGTGATGACCGGGTTTTTAATACACCGATCCAGGAAGCATTTATTATAGGATCCACTGTCGGAATGTCGGCTGTAGGATTGAAACCATTTGTTGAGGTTCAGTTTGCAGATTATATCTGGCCGGGATTGAATCAGTTATTTACGGAGGTTTCCCGTTCGAATTATTTATCAAATGGAAAGTGGCCGGTTAGCTGTGTGATCCGGGTTCCGATTGGAGCTTATGGTTCGGGTGGTCCTTATCATTCTTCCAGCGTTGAATCTGTTCTGGCAAATATTCGTGGGATAAAAGTGGTTTATCCTTCCACCGGGGCTGATCTGAAAGGTTTATTGAAAGCTGCTTATTATGATCCGAATCCGGTTGTTATTTTGGAACACAAAGGTTTGTACTGGTCAAAAATACCAGGGACAGAAGGTGCAATGTCCATCGAACCGGATGAAAATTACATCATACCTATCGGTAAAGCCAGAATTGTGCAGGAAGCTGCTGATCCGGCAATCGAAAATGGAGAATCTTGTGTGGTAATCACTTATGGTCGCGGAGTTTACTGGACTTTGGAAGCTTCAAAGCACTTCGAAGGAAAAGTAGAGATTCTGGATCTGCGTTCAATTAATCCACTCGATATGGATGCAATTTATGCTTCGGCCAAAAAACACGGAAAGGTTTTATTGGTTACGGAAGAATCTGTTGAAGCATCTTTCACTCTTGGGCTTGCAGGAAGAATCCAACGGGATTGTTTTCAATCATTGGATGCTCCGATTGGTTTGGTAGGGGCAATTGATACACCGGCTATTCCTTTGAATTCAACTTTGGAAGCTGAGTTATTGCCAAATGCTGATAAAGTGAAAGTTGCTCTTGAGAATCTTCTAAACTATTAATACGTGAATCAAAACCACCCACCTAGAATCAAAGCAATGTTAGGTCGAATGGAATTGGTAAAAACTGATTTTTCAGGAGTTACAATGTCCATTTCACTTGACGGAAATATCAGGAACTTACCTGAGACGAATGAGATCAGGTCTTCTATAACGCCTGAAGATACTCAGCAGCTATTAACTGCTTTGAATAACGCATTTTCAAAGCAGGATCTGACCCGCGTGAGTGCCTTGTATTCTTATGC
>CAMPIU010000307.1 GCA_946886545.1 uncultured Flavobacteriales bacterium
CGTTCGGAAGCTTCCTGGGGAAGTCCCCGCAAACCAATTCCATACACATCCGGGAAATCCAATTGAAAGGAATGATAATTATGGATTTTTATTGGCTCATCGGAATGATTCAGATCATACATTTTTTCAATTTGGGGAGAGTCTTCTTCTCTTTTCTTGCGCTTCCCGGCCGATTTTGTCAGGATTTGAATATCGTCCCAGCGCAGATCTTCACAGAGGTTCCTGTTTTTGTGATACAGGACAAAGAGTTCTTCCTTAATGTTTTCACTGGTAATAGCCGGATTCCTGGTTGAAACAGATGCCCGGATGTAATAAAATCCCTTATTGAATTCTACAGAGCAGCTTTCCAGGTTCTCAATATTGTCCAGGAATAACTGTTCATAATCTTCGGGTGTAACGATGGATTGAGCAAAAATTTGTTCTGCAGGCAAAATTCCTTTGCTTGCGTAATCATCGGTGTTCGGACCAATGAAGGAGTGGAAAGGAAGTTCCAGTTTGTATTGAAGTTCAAACAGGGCGTAATTCATATTGTCAGAAATGGTCACACCCGGATCGTGGACATTGAAATCTGTCCAGACATCACCACTTAATTCCTGCAGACGTTCCAGTGTTTTTTCCTGGAGCTCCTGGTAGAAATTATCCGTACGTTCTCGTTTCTTGATAAACATATCCTAAAAATTTTCCATCAATGGGTTATCCCAAAGAGAAGTGATCGATCCCTGAATAGATATATCTCCCCCAAGCATAAATCGCGTTCTGACCTGTAATTTACAGGCACGCTCATGTTTTGATTTTACCCAACGGATCAGTATCTTATTTCCAAAAACACCAAAATGTGACCTGATTTTCCGTATGCGGGGTTTGGCTCCGAAACAATGGGTAGCATGTGCAACCAGAACAGCATGCTTTCCCGTATTGCGTTTCCCCATGACGCAGATGACTTCCAAAGCGTGAATTCCCTCTAAAAAATCCGTCAGATCTTGCCATTTCCCGTTTGCGGTGATCTTCTTCAATACTTTTTTTCCTGAGCGCTGTTCCGAATGAAGGGTTCCTCTTACGTTAACGTCAGAGCCTTCTTTTCCGATTTCAATTTCACCATTTTGCTTCAAAAGGATCAATTGGCCTTTCCCGTTATCGTTGACATGACTTATTTTCAGATCATTATTGAGAACATCAAATTCCCAGCGGCCGCCGATGTCATCAGTCATATTTTGAAGAAAGGTCATCACTGTTCCTTCCTGTTCGGAAATCGGGGCAAGTTTAATTCCTGATTGGGCATCTTTAGAAAAACCGTCATCCAGAATATTGACAGTTGAATCAATTAAATTCTTAAAATCATCAGCGCTCGGACGTTGTCCCTTACTAAAACCTTCAATTAATGTATTTCTGTTTCTAATTGCCATGATTCGTTTATTTTCAAAGGATAAATGTTTTTCCGATTTCCATATCGCCTAAACCATAAGGATCGATCGATTTATTTTTTTCCTCTATTTGTATAATGTGTGTTTCTGCCGGAACAAATAATTTGTATGGCCGGTTGGGGATTAGAACTTCAGCTTCTTCCTCATGGGTGTACAGGTGATAAAAATTCCGTTTTCCCGCTTCGGTTTTGTCTTGTGATACGCGTATGACGGCAAAATAATCTATTTCCGCAATGAAATCGATTTCCCTGATCGCATTGTAAATCCGCGAAATATGAATGGGTTCGCCGAATTTCGGAAGCACATTCTTGGCCCGCCATGGAGCAATGAAATTGTCACAGATCTCTTGAATTGCTTCCAGATTGACCATTTGATTTTCATCGGTCAGACGAATCACGCACTTCACCTGTAATTCTTCATAAACCGGATTTACAACATCTACAATTACATTTCTGGAGGCACGTTCACTCAGGTAGTCTTCAATTCTGGAAAGCAAGCCGGAAGGAACCATTGGTTTCGAATTGTTGATCGTCTTCAATTTGTTTTGAGGAATTACTACTACCGTAACAACACCTTGTTTGTCGTTCTTTAAGTTGGTATTCGGAAGACACAATACTTTACCGATATCGGAGAACTCCTGGAGAGTCAGTAACTCGAAATCTCTTGCGGTTACGGCTCTTCCGCGGTGTGTCACAAATTCGGATACGCGCACCTGCATGCTTTTCAGGTCTTCAAGTTCCTGTCCGGCATAATAAGAGGTGATTTGTTCAATACTTGTGATTCCGGGTAGTTTTTTTTCTGGCTCAAGGACTCCATTCGAGTTTTTGAACGACTGCATTTTCTCAATCGATGCTTCATCTGTTTCTAGTACAACTAAACCGGCATTATTGTGTATGGCACGTATTTCCGGAACAAATTCATGATTCTTCACAAATCCTGTGCGGATCCATAAAACACCATCTTTATCGTAGAGATTCGGAGGGATGTGAGGAGGAAAGTGATACACTAAATTTCCGCTTACGGTCATTTGTTTGGTATCGTCTTTTAAAATAAAACCACGCGGGATTTCTTCCCAATAGTAACCATCTCCCCAATACATGATGATCTTGGGAATATCGTCAACGGTCATTTCATTGCTGACGGCTTCAAAAACAATGAATGTTGAAAAGACCTCATCTCCTTTTACATTTTTGAAACCCATCAGGATACTAGCGTTGGTTTCCTGTGTGAAAACAAAAGGAATTCCGGTATTGGTACTTGAATCAACGGAGGAAACAACCCCGAAAGGATGCAGCTGGTCTACTACCACGTTGCTATTTCGGGTGTTTTTACGCAGATCGATGATGTCTTCCGAGCGGTAATTCAGGGTTATGTTTTCTACATGTGGAAAAATGGGAGGAAGTAAAACCGGAAGACGTTTTTTTCTCCATTTCTTCATCATCATACGTTCCGTGAATAAATCCCTGTATTCCTGGTTCCCGAATCCCATCTCCGGACTTTCAAGTGTCAATTTCACAAAACCGGTTCGTGTTTTAATGGTGTATTTGTATGTATCTTCAGAATGCTCGAACGGAACCATCTTTTTGACAGAAATTTTCGGGAAATCGCTTTCGTCAGAAACCGCTTTGTCCAGTTTTGCGGCATTCGGGTCATCTACTTCAGCATCCCGGAATAGTGAAAAACTACTTTTTCCTGTTGTCGGAAACCAACTGTTATCACTTAAATAACGGGTGCGTATTTTAAAACTGTCATTGTCGATTTGTCCCGGATAAGCGGCATAATGACCTTTTAAACCCTTTGGATGCAATGGGAGCTGATTCCATTTAATGCAAACGTCAATACTGCTGGTGTTTTTAATAGCCATTTCATAGTTACCGATTGCCATCCATGTTCCGGCAGATGTATTGATCCCGAAAGGTGGGAATGATTTCGAATTATCGATTTTACCTAATTCATTGTAAACCTGGATATCGTTAATTCCTTCCACTTTTGTGCGGATCAGGATTCGTTGGATGCGAAGTTTATGAATCCAGGAATAAGGATAAAGCCATGCGTCAAAATTGAGTCGGATTTGAATGGCTGGGAATTCCGATTGAAAATGATGTACTTCTTCAGTACAGCCAACGGTAGACGGAAAATCCTCCGGAAGTAAAAACTTCAGGATGAGACGATTTCGCGTAGTGTCTTTTTTTACTTCAAAAATAGTTACGTTGGTCCATCCGGTTGGAGTACTAATGGTGATGTAAAAGAGATTATTGAAAATATTTGCACGGATTTTTTGGCGAACTCCCTGAATCCTGGTCAATTCCCGCCTGTCTAATTTCAGTTCGTTCAGTTCCCGATTAGTTAATTTCAGCTTATTTCCTTTCAGGTTGCTTACTTTGTTTTTCGCTAACTCTTCTTATACTGATTTGAGTTGTGTCTCAATTTTCGGGTCATTTGAATTGAGGACTTCTAACCTTTGTTTCTCCAATTTGAGTTTTTCTACTTTCAGCTTCACCAATTCAAGCTTTACTAGTTTCGGTTCGATTTTTTGAAGTGTTTTGAGCCATTCCTTATTTTCAGCTTCGAAGTAGATGTTCACTACCCGTTTTCCCTCACGTAAGAGTAAAGAAGGTGCGGCAATACGGATTCCGATCGCACGGGTTTCACGGGAAAATTCATTATCAAAGATCAGTTTGCGTTCCTGGACAGGTTTGTCATGCAAGAGATTCCGCGTTTTCACAGCTGTCACGAATTTTAAATTGGCGGCAGGGTAGTGGTACGGATTTCTTTCAAAACATACGGTATGCGCACTGATTGCATGAATGTCCTGAACTACCAGTTCGTTTTCAAGTCGGTAGGTCAATACATTTTGGTCTGCATTTTTCCGATTGAATCCGGTGTTTTTTTCAATGGTAATTGTTCCCGGTGTAGCCTTGTCGAATGCGAGCCAGACACGATCTCCTTTTACGGAAAGCGGACTAACTTTGAGGTATTCGGTCAGATACCAA
>CAMPIU010000308.1 GCA_946886545.1 uncultured Flavobacteriales bacterium
TCGCTAATGAGGGTTTTAAAAACTTTCACATTCTTCAATTCTCCCTTCGAATTCTTCCAGGTAGTCCAGGCTGAAGGATAGGGATTCAGTCCGCGAACAAGGTTGTGAATGCTTTCCGGTTTTGCTTTCCAATTAATTTGTGTGTTTTCTTTGAATAATTTAGGCGCCGGTCTCATGGAAGAAGTTCCGAGTTCTGTTTGAGGTATCGGATTTACATCATTGCCGGCAATGCGCTGAAGTGTTTCCACAACCAGGTTTCCGCCAACTTCGATCATCCGGTCATGCAATTCTCCTGCACTTTCGTTTTCTGAAATAATCATTTCTGTTCTTCCGATTACATTTCCGGTGTCAATAGCTTCATCAATAAAGAAGGTGCTGACTCCTGTTTTCTGATCTCCGTTAATGATTGCCCAGTTGATAGGAGCTGCGCCCCGGTAGTCGGGCAGAAGGGAGGCGTGCAAATTGAAGGTTCCGTGTTTTGGCATTTTCCAAACTTCTGCAGGAAGCATACGAAATGCTACAACTACGAAAACATCTGCTTGAAAAGCTTCCAGTTCGCTTAAGAATTCCGGATCCTTTAGTTTTAAAGGTTGCAAAACGTGAATCTGGTTTTCAATGGCAAATTGCTTTACAGGACTTTCGTGCATGATTTGTCCTCTGCCGGCAGGTTTATCTGCTACGGTCACAATTCCTACTAAATTCATTCCTGCGTTTTTAATTGCCTGAAGAATTCCAACTGAAAAATGGGGAGTCCCCATGAAAACAATACGCAAATTATTCATATTCGATTTTTTCTTTTGTCTGATTAATCCATTTCAAATAAATAAAGGAACCCAATCCCATCGTAATGAAATAAACATATTCGACCAGCCAAATCCATTGAATAGGCCAGTTCCATACTTTAATGAAAAGATAAGCAGAAATGATATAAAAAGTAGTTGATAAACATTCTACTAAAAAGGTGATCCGTGTTTTTCCAATTCCGCTGATAGTTTGGAAATAAACGCTACCTAAACCATAAATTAAAATAGATCCGCTGACAACACGGAGGATCTGAGCACTTTTCGTTATATGTTCCGGGTGTTCCGAAACAAGCCGGATTAAGGCTTCCGGATAAAGAACTGCTCCATGAAAAGTGAGGATCAAAAAGCTAAGGGTTAAAAGTTGCATGCGTCGCTGTATGATCGGAAGCTGATGAAACTGTTTTGCGCCAAAATATTGAGCGATATAAGTCTTTGTAGCTGCAGCGAACCCCCAAATAGGGACAAATGCCAGGAAGTAGATGTAACGGATATTTAATGAAACTGTAAGATTGTCTCCTCCCATCTGTTCAATCCAAATAAAAAAAATGTTCCAGATGGAAAGGGCAACGATTCCCTGGAAAAGGAGTGGAATGCCAATCTTCAGGTTTTCTTTTAATTGAAACTTATTCACCAAACGCTCTTTCCAAACCGGGTATTGTTTTCTCAATTTCCCTCCGATCAAGGTAGATAAGAGGAAAAGCATTGCTAAAAATTCGGCACCGGTAGAAGCAATGGCTGCTCCTTCCAATCCCAATCGAGGGAAGGGGCCTGTTCCAAAGACTAGAAAATAGTCTAAAACAATGTTTGAAATTGCGGCAATCAATGAGGCAATAAGCACAAGCGTTGTTTTCCCTACTGCTAAATAGGATGCCTGGATACTGAGTGTGATTGTTGCTGCCCAAAAGGAATAGCTTCTTATTTCAAGAAAAGATTGTTCTGCCTGCGCTAATTCATAGTTTGTTACCAGATACCCCATAAGCGAAGGCATGCAAAGTTGGACGAGGATGGTCAGGATTACTGCTGCGGAAAATAAAATGACAAAATTAGATTGAAATACAGCTACGAATCCCTTCTGATTTTTCTCACCAACCTTTTGAGCCATTGCAATTTGTGCACCGTCGCTAAGACCGATGAAAACCATGTACATAGTAATATACCAAAGCCCCGCACTTCCTGAAGCATCATAGGCGAGTTTACTGTGCCGGCTTAAAAATGCGGCATCAGTAATGGCAATAATGGATTGAATGAATCCACTTAACATCATTGGCAGAGCAACGGTCAAAATGCTCCTGTATCGAATGTCCAGCATTAAATGATCTGTAAAAGCAATCCTTTTAAATATTCTCCTTCCGGGTGAAAAGCATTGATCGGGTGATCTGCCGGCTGGTGCAATTGCTCCAGGATTTTCACTGTTCTGCCGGATTCAATCGCTGCTGCAATGATCGTATTAGTAAATAGTTGCTTGTCAACTACCTGCGAACAGCTGTAAGTCATTAACAAACCTCCGGGACGTATGTGTTGAATAGCCATTGAATTCAGGCGTTTGTATCCCTGAACTGCCTGGTGTCTTTTATCGCGGTGTTTCGCAAATGCAGGTGGATCTAAAATGATTATATCGTATTCTTCTCCTGTTTCACGAATAAAATTCATGGCATCGGCAACAATGGATTGATGGTTTTTAAATCCGTTCAGTTCGATATTCGCATCCGTCAATTCGATTGCTTTCTTAGAACTGTCTAGGGAATGGACTTCTTTTGCTCCGTCTTTCAGTGCTGCCAGGCTGAACCCGCCGGAATAGCAGAATGTGTTCAGAATTTTGGCTCCATCCGCATATTTTGCCAATAGGGCCCTGTTTTCTCGTTGATCGATGAAGAATCCGGTTTTTTGACCGGTGATCCAATCCAATTGGTATTTTACCCCGTTTTCCAAAGCAATATGCGGAGTTTCACAGCTTCCGAATAAGTAACCGTCTTCAACTGGGATTCTCCCCGGAAGTGTTTCCTTGGATTTATTATAAACTGCTTTTAAATCACTTCCTAAAGCATGGATCAATGCATTCTTGATCAGGTCAATTTGCAGATACATTCCCAAACTGTGGCATTGAATCACTGCAACACCTCCGTAATAATCGATTACCAGACCGGGCAGTTCATCACCTTCGCCGTGAACCAATCTGCAAATGGAATTATCTTCCCTGAAAAGGTGGAGTTTTTTGCGCAGATCAACTGCATTGGAAATGCGCTTATTGAAAAATGCCTGGTCAATCAATTCCTCACTGAATGTCAGGATTCGAACCGCAATAGAGCCATGTTGAAAATGACCTTTTGCAATTTCATTATTCCGTGAATCCAGAACAGATACAACTTCTCCGTCTTCAATTGATTTCGGCATTTCTTTCAGAGCACCGGAAAAAATCCACGGATGTCTTCTTTCCATAGATTGAGTTTTGTGCGGGAGTAGCTGAACACTGGAGTACATATCTGATTTTTTGTGCAAAGATAAGAAAAAGCGAAGCTTTTGAATTGAGAATTGAAAATGTTAAAATTGAAAAGCAAGGAAGAGGAATTGATAAGGGCAGAATCTGTTATGAAAACCTTTTCAATTATCCATTCTACATTTTCAATTTAAATTATCTTTGTGTCCTATTCCTTAAAAAAGAAAAATGTCTTATTCAATTCAAGTGTTTCTAAAAAATAATTCTTTTTCAGAAGAATATGCTCAAGAGAAGCATGAAGGAAAAGATTCACCTGAAAACATTCGTTATGAGTGGGAAGATGAATTTCGCTTGACAGATGCTTCGGATGTTTTGGAAATCGTGCGCGATCAGCCTTTTATCTTAGCAGGAGAAATTGGAGACGGCAAAGCGTTTCATTACGAGATACAGGATGTGATACAGTTTATCTTCCATGGTGAAAACGGAGCTACTGCAATTGTTTTTTCTGAAAAGTGCCTGGATGAATATATCATTGACCACGATCATCAAAAACTGAAGGTTTATTTGAATGATGATGAAGTAGTGGAAAACCCGGTACCGGGAGTTTATATCGTACTCAGTGCATTTCCAAAGGAATTAAGAAATTAAATGCTTTCACTCAGGCAGATTCATTTTTCATATAGCGAACAAAAGAAAGTTTTACAAGGAATATCGATTGATTTAAAACCAGGTGAAATTTTTGGAATTGTCGGGGCAAGCGGTGGAGGAAAGTCTACACTGCTGAAAATCATTGCGGGTCTTTTGGACTCTTCAAAAGGAACTGTTCATTGGAACGGTGAGCGTGTTCCGGGGCCAAGCGAACGTTTGATTCCGGGCCATCCGGAAATTCAATTGGTAAACCAGGATTTTAACCTGGATTTGTTTCACACGGTCAAAGAAAACATCCGGATAAAAATACTTCATTTACCTGAAAAGGCACAGCTGCGTTTTTGTGAAGAATTACTTGATTTGGTTGAATTGAAAGAAGTGGAGGACCAGCAGGCACGTTACTTGTCGGGTGGTGAGCAGCAGCGTCTATCCATTGCGAGAGCTCTGGCCCTGGAATCCGAAGTGTTGCTTTTGGATGAACCTTTTTCTCACTTGGATGCTCATTTACG
>CAMPIU010000309.1 GCA_946886545.1 uncultured Flavobacteriales bacterium
GACTTCAAGAGACAAGAAAATTATTAATTATTAAGAGAGATTTTCATCCTTGATAATTAATAATTCTAATTCAGTCTTGCTTCTCAACTCAATTCTTTATTTTTTTCACTTTTCAATTTTCACTTTTCAATTTAAAGTACATTTGTATTCATGACAGTTCAGGAGATTTTAGCGCCCATCGAAACAGAAATGAAACTTTTCGAGGTTCGTTTCCACGAGAGTATGAAATCCAAAGTTCCTTTACTGGATAAAATCACACATTACATCATTCGAAGAAAAGGAAAACAGATGCGTCCGATGTTCTTGTTCCTCACCGCTAAAATGCTGGGAGAGATCAATGAAAAAACGTATCAAAGTGCTTCATTAGTAGAACTATTACATACAGCAACCCTGGTTCATGATGATGTTGTGGACGATGCGAATGAACGACGTGGTTTCTTTTCTGTAAATGCGCTTTGGAAAAATAAAATTGCCGTTTTAGTTGGTGATTATATGCTTTCCCGCGTATTGCTTCACTCTTTGGAAAACGATAATGTACGAGCGCTTCAAATTGTTGCCCGTGCTGTTCGCGAAATGAGTGAAGGTGAATTGCTTCAAATCGAAAAAGCACGCAAACTCGATATTACAGAAGAAGTTTACTTCGAAGTTATCCGCCAAAAAACGGCGAGTTTAATTGCAACCGTGTGTGAATCAGCTGCAGCATCCGTTGACCGTGAAGACATGGCAGACCGCATGCGCAGATTCGGAGAATTGGTTGGTCTTGCGTTCCAGGTGAAAGACGATATTTTCGATTACGGAGCCCCGGGGAATATCGGGAAACCAACAGGAAATGATATCCGCGAACGCAAAATGACCTTACCGCTTATTTACGCCCTTCAACACAGCGAGAAAGCAGTTCGCAAAGAATTGATGAACATTGTGAAAAACCACAATGAAGAAAAGAAATATGTGCAGCGCGCTATTCAATTGGTGATTGAGGCCGGAGGGATCGAGTATGCGCACAAAAGAATGATCGAGTTAAAAACAGAAGCTCTGGACCTTTTAACTGACATTCCTGATTCGGAATCCAAAAGAGCCTTGATCGGTTTGGTCGAATATACGGTTACACGAGATAAATAAATTGAAAATGGATAATTGAAAAATTGAAAAGGCTGGTCCTTCTTTTCAATTATCCATTTTAAATTTTCAATTCACTGTTCAACGCATCAGTCAAAAATTACGTTCTGAAAAAAGAGAAATCTTAAGTATCTTTGAACCAATATTAAAAACAATCATGAAACAAATCTTTGGACTTATTTTTATTGCCTTTATTTCGCTAACGATGAGCAGCTGCGGAGAAGAAAAAAAAGCTCCCGAAAAAGAAACTGCCGACGACCTGGTTGAAATAAAGAACGGAATTTACACCGAATATTATCCCGGTAGAAAGGCCATTAAGTTTAAAGGTCCTCAGGATGATAACAGTCAAAGAAATGGTCGCTGGTTCTTTTACGACGAAAGAGGAAACGAGCTTTCCATGACGGAATATGTAAACGGAAAGAAACACGGTTTCATTTTCGTGCGTTACCCCAACGGAACTATGCGTTATACCGGCGAATTTAACATGGACATTGAGTCAGGCCTTTGGAAATTCTACAAAGAAGACGGAAGCCTTGCCTCAGAAAAAGATTACGGAAACAGAGAAATTATCCAATAAGAGAAAGCACTGCTTTTGATGAAAATCAAGCAGCAACGCAGATCAAAGAATATATAATAACATGTCACGCATTCCCCCGCATATCATTGATGAAATCATGCAAACATCTCGTATTGAAGAGGTGATCGGGGAATTTGTGAACTTAAAAAAATCAGGATCAAACCTGAAAGGCTTGAGTCCATTCGTGGATGAGAAATCACCTTCTTTTATGGTTTCTCCGGCAAAACAAATTTTCAAGTGCTTTTCTTCTGGAAAAGGAGGAACGGTGGTTAGTTTCCTCATGGAAAAAGAACACTTTTCTTACCCGGAAGCTTTAAAATGGCTCGCAGACAAATACGGGATCCAGGTTCCGGAAGATAAACCTCAAACGGCTGAGGAAATAGCTGCCACTACCGAACGCGAAAGTTTATACATTATCAATGAATTTGCCAAGGAACACTTCATGCACAACATGCATGAAAGCAACGAAGGACAGAACATTGGTCTCTCCTACTTTGAGGAACGGGGATTCAGAGCAGATATCATCAAAAAATTCCAGCTGGGTTACTGCCTGAATTCAGGTGATGATTTTACCAAAGCTGCTTTAAAAAAGGGATACAAAAAAGAATACCTGGAATCAGTCGGATTAACCAGAACGAAGGAAGATCGCAGTTTTGACTTCTTCCGCGGACGTGTGATGTTCCCTATCCATTCCATTTCAGGCCGTGTTTTGGGATTTGGAGGGCGGACACTTATTACCGACAAAAAGGTAGCCAAATACTTCAATTCTCCGGAAAGTATCATTTACAACAAGAGTGAGATCTTGTATGGATTATACTTTGCAAAAGGAGACATCGTTAAATACGATAACTGTTTCCTTTGTGAAGGTTATACGGATGTCATCTCAATGCACCAAGCAGGAGTTGCCAATTCAGTAGCTTCTTCCGGAACTTCTTTAACGAAGGAACAGATTCGATTAATCAAACGCTATACACAAAACATCACGATCCTCTATGACGGAGATGCGGCAGGGATCAAAGCCTCTTTCCGCGGAATTGACCTGATCCTGGAAGAAGGAATGAATGTAAAAGTGGTTCTTTTCCCTGACGGAGATGACCCGGATTCGTATTCTAAAAAAGTGAGCACCACGGAATTGATGGATTTCATCAAGACCAATACCCAAGATTTTGTAAGCTTTAAGACTTCTCTTTTACTTGCAGAAGGAAATAACGACCCGCTTCAAAAAGCACAAATAATCCGTGATGTGGTTCAATCGATCTCATTGATTCCGGATCAAATTACGCGTTCTGTTTTCACAACGGAAATTGCACGTGTTTTTGGATTTGATGAAAGCATTGTGATCAATGAGCTTAATAAGCTTCGTAAAAACCAGATCGCCAAAGAATTGGATGAACCACAGATCGCTTCAAATCCAAGTCTCACAGACACATTTACAACTCCGACTCCTCAATCAACAACAGCAACAACTGTAAAATCTCCTTATGCGAGTGAGGAATATGAATTGATCCGCGTCTTGGTGAAGTACGGTGTTTTTGCCATTACAACAGACCATATAGACGAACACGGTTTGGCGCATATTGTTGAAGTAAGTGTTGCCGAACTCATTAACCACGAATTAGCGAAGGATGAACTCGTTTTTCAATTCCCGCTTTTCCAGGAAATTTACCAGCACATTGTAGATGGGTTATTATCTAAAACCCTTTACAAAATATCCTACTGGCTACGGCATGAAAAATCTGAAATCGTCCAATTGATCACGGAAATTGAAACGGAACAATATGAATTGAGCCCGCAATGGCTTTTGAAATACAATGTAGATACGAACCGCGAGGTCGATAAGTTGAAAAATACGATCATGAATGCCATTTATGCTTTCAAAAAACTACGTGTTATGCAGCGAATTGAGCAAATTCAGAAGGAGTTGACTGATCTGGCAGATAATATTACGGAAGAACAATTCCAGGATTTATTGTCCGAACAAATTGTTTTGGAACGGGTTAAAATGACCATTGCCGGCAAACTGAATCAAACCATAATCCATTAAGCCATGTTGGAGGAGCAATTTAAGCTTGGCCTGATCCAGGTTTCTTATTTGAACATCCTGATTATTGCCCTTTCCTTTTTTTTAGCATACATCTTAAAAAAACTCATTTACCGTTCTGTAAAACGCTATTTGACTTCGGCAAACATTCATTTGGAAGGGCGAAAAGCCACCTGGTTGAAATTGGTCAGTCAAAGTGGTTTTGCACTGGCTGCTTATGTCTCTGTCAAAAGTTTCAATATCAACAACGAAGGCGTTACGTTCCGGGAATTTTTGGACTACCACTTCATCGACACCTCCAAGATCAGGGTCAGTTTTGAAAACGTCATTTTTGTTGTTCTGATCGTATTTGGAGCACGTGTAACTTTAAATATTGTCCGTTTGTTTATCCAACGGAGATTTAAACGAAACAAAGTTGCCGAAATCGGTACCGAATATATTTACACGCAGGTTGCCAAATACATTATCAATGTGGTGGCATTCTTTTTAATTTTAGCAGCTTTGGATGTTGATGCAAAACTATTCCTGGGTGGTTCTGCAGCATTATTGGTTGGTTTGGGGCTTGGACTCCAGGATGTTTTCAAAGACATGTTCTCCGGCTTCGTTTTACTTTT
>CAMPIU010000310.1 GCA_946886545.1 uncultured Flavobacteriales bacterium
GCAGAGGTGAATCTGATCAGTCTGTTATGATTGGAGCGCACATGGATGAAATCGGGTTCATGGTTACCTATATTGATGATAAAGGATTTATCCGTTTTACAACTTTGGGCGGATTTGATCCGAAAACATTAACGGCTCAAAGAGTAATTATTCACGGGAAGGAGGATATTATCGGAGTGATGGCCTCGAAACCGATCCATGTAATGACACAGGATGAACGAAATAAAGTGGCGAAACTTACAGACTATTTCGTGGATACGGGCTTGCCTGCTGAAAAAGTGAAAGAGCTTGTTGCGATCGGTGACGTAATTACACGCGAAAGGGAGTTCATTGAAATGGGAGAGTGTTTCAACAGTAAATCTCTTGATAACCGTTTGGCAGTTTTTATTGCTATAGAAGTACTTAAAGTATTGAAAGGGCAAAAGCTCCCGAATGATGTGTACATGGTTTTCACTGTTCAGGAAGAAGTAGGTATTCGTGGAGCGAATGTGGCAAGTTTGAATATTAAACCAACATTCGGTTTCGGTTTGGACACCACCATTGCATTTGATTTACCTGGTGCAGCTGCTCATGAACAAATTACGAAATTGGGTGAAGGAACGGCAATTAAGATCATGGATGCTTCAACAATTTGTGATTTGCGTATGGTTCGCTATATGAAAGAAGTTGCTGAAAGAAATAGAATTAAATGGCAACCGGAAATTCTAACAGCCGGAGGAACGGATACCGCCGGAATCCAGCGTATGTCGCCCGGTGGATCTATTGCAGGAGCAGTTTCAATTCCAACCAGGCATTTACATCAGGTAATTGAAATGGCTCATAAAGATGATATTCAGGCAAGTATTGATTTATTGGCTTCATGTTTGTTAGAGCTAGACCAGTTTAATCCAGAATACTAAAACACATACTCCAGATGAAAAAAATTGCATTATTATCGATCCTGATCTCCGTTTGCTCAATAAACGGTTTTTCACAAAAGGAATCAAAGAAAACCAAACTTCAATCTTTTCATAGCAGAGCGATCGTTTCTTATAACGTTGAAAATTTATTTGATACCATTGATGACAAAGGAGTGATCGATGAAGAATTTCTCCCGGATGGGAAATTGAAGTGGAATTCCGAGAGGTATATGGTGAAATTGGATCATCTGGTAGAGGCAATCACAATGAACCTGGCTGAAAATCCTGTTCTGATCGGATTGATTGAAATTGAAAATAAAGGAGTTTTAAACGATTTGAAGAAAACGGGTCGTTTGGCAAAAACAAATTATGAGATTGCTCACAAAGACTCTCCGGATGCAAGGGGAATAGATTGTGGTTTGCTTTACGATAAAAGCTGTTTCAAATTGTTGAAAATGGAGAACCTGAAAGTGTCCATTGATTCGATTCCGGATTTCAAAACACGGGATATTCTCTATGTCAAAGGAGAATTGCAAGGGGGAAAAATTATCCATTTGTTTGTGAATCACTGGCCATCGCGAAGAGGAGGAGAGGCCTCGGAAATAAGAAGAATCCAGGCAGCAAATGTGGCACGTGCAAAAGTGGATGAAATCCTGAAGGCAGATCCGAAAGCAAACATTGTTTTAATGGGAGATTTCAATGATCACCCGGATAATATTTCCGTCCGGGATGTTTTGAAAGCAAAAGCTGTGACTGATACCGGCGCTGACTTGGTAGATGTATTTGAAGATGATCACAAAGCCGGTAAAGGAACACACAACTTCAAAGGTGAATGGGGTATTTTGGATCATTTTATTATTTCGAAAGCGCTTTATAACGGAAGTAACGGGATTCAGCTTTCTCCGAATGACGGAAAAATTGTGTACGAAGAAAAATTGCTTTTCACGCAAAAAGATGGAAGTAAAAAACCTTCAACAACCTATGGCGGACCAAACTATTACGGTGGCTATTCGGATCATTTACCCATTCAGCTGATTTTAAAATAAGAGCCAGCCGCGGCTGGTGATGAAAGACAAGCGTTAGCGCGGTCATAAAAAGCAATGCTTTCGATAAAAGCAGGGCTGGAAAATTTTCTAGCCCTACTTCATTGTCTGCACTTCTCAGTCAAAAAGCTCAATACCACCTTGAAGTCTTAAAATCCTAAAATGAAGCATATTTGTTCTTTAATTTGTATTTTCGGTTTTACATCTCTTAGGGTATGAAAACAATTTCCTTCACAACGTCTCAATTTGTCACAATTGATTACGAGCTTGCAAGCCCGGTATATCGGGCAGTTGCGGCCTTTTTGGATGTTGTTTTCTTGTTGATCTATCTATTAATAGCGAGTTATATTATTACACAGAACTTGTTTGAAACAAACTTTAATTCGGTTCAAAATAAATGGTCGCTTCTCAGTATCTTCCTGTTGCGTTTGCCTTGGCTGTTATACTCTCCTGTCATTGAATACCTGACAAATGGCCGCTCACTGGGGAAACTCATTATGGGAATCCGGGTAGTGAAAAGTAATGGAGAAACTGCCGGATTAAGAGAGTATTTTACGCGTTGGATCTTCCGGATTGTAGATATCTGGGTAGGTGGTTTTGGATTTCTTGCATTGTTGGTTGCCGGAACAACTGAAAAGAGACAGCGGATCGGTGATATTATGGCAGACACTGTTGTTATTAAAGTAAAGGATACGCAATTATATAGCTTGAAAGATGTGTTGTCTATAAAAAATTCGGATAATCATGTCCCGACTTATCCAAATGCTATTCGTTTTTCAGATGAAGATATGTTGCTGATCAAGAATACTATTTTACGTGTTCAGCGTTATCCAAATCAGGCAAACAAAGATTTTGCAATAGAATTGGCAGATGAAACAGCTCGTTTGATCGGCTTACAGGAAACACCTCAAAAGAGAATGGAATTCTTAAAAACAGTGTTACAGGATTACGTGGTGTTGACGCGTTAAAAGAAGATAAAAATGGGTGTGTTATATGTTGTTCCAACTCCTGTTGGAAACCTCGAAGATATTACGTTAAGAGCTATTCGCCTGCTCAAAGAGGCCGAGATTATCTATTCAGAAGATACGAGAGTAACGAAGAAATTGCTTTCACATCTTGAAATCACCGGAAAACAGATCATCCCTTTCCATGCTCATAATGAGCACAAACAATTGGAGCGTTCCGTTCAGACAGTTCGGGAAAATCAATGTACGGTTTTGGTTTCGGATGCAGGAACACCCGCAATCTCCGACCCCGGATTTCTTTTAGTGAGAGCTTGCGTTGAAGCCGGTTTGGAAATAACTTGTTTGCCCGGGCCGACGGCTTTTGTTCCGGCTTTGGTTGCAAGTGGTTTCCCGTGTGATCGTTTTCTGTATGAAGGATTTCTTCCCCATAAAAAGGGTAGACAAACCAAATGGCTTTCAATTTTAGAAGAAGAACGGACAGTCGTTTTCTATGAATCTCCGCACCGAATTATTAAGGCATTGGAAGAATGTGTTACCATATTAGGTCCGGACAGACAAGTTTGTGTAGCACGTGAAATCAGTAAATTCTTCGAGGAGTTTAAACGTGGAACAGCTCAGGAAGTATTGGATTATTACAAAGCAAACCCACCCAAAGGAGAGATCGTTTTACTTATAAAAGGAAACGGATAAGCTTTTCAAAACCTATCCGTTCTTTATTTTTAAGTCTTAATATCCTACTGAGTAATAAACCCAAATTGTGATCCCGAAGAAGTGTCTTCACCATCGAAGGTCATTACCGGGATAGCAAGCTCGTTTTCAGCCAGACTTTGAACCAAGTTGGCGGAAAACAAGGAGAACATGTCCTGATAATGTGTTGCCGCCAACAAATCTGCGTTCACTTCACGGCAGTATTCAATCAGGTTTTTCTCAAAATTGTTGGAATCAAGCAGATGAACCGTAGTCGCCAAACCATGATCTTGCAAATAACCATTTGCAACACGCAGATTTACTTCAATTTTTTGCATAAAACCTTCGTCGGAATAACGCTGGCCAACCAGGTACATTTTAGAGTTAAATACTTTGGCAATTTTAGATGCATATTTTACTACCTGAACGCTTTCTCTTGCCAGGTCGACGGTCATTACAATGGACTTAATTTTATGGAAAGAAGTATCTTCCTGGGTCAGGATGATCGGGACATTGCTGTTTGAAACAACTGATAAAGCCGGGCTTCCGAAGATTTTTTGCCAAATGGAAGTGCTGTGGGTTCCCATAATGATCAGCTCAACACCAATTGAATCTGCAATGATTCCAATATCTCTCAAAACTTTTCCGATTACAACCCGGGTCGAAATTTTGACTTCCGGAGTTTGGTATTTGGTAGCCAGATCACGCAGGTTCTTTTCAGCCGCAATACGTTCTTTCGTGTTCGTAATAA
>CAMPIU010000311.1 GCA_946886545.1 uncultured Flavobacteriales bacterium
CATATAACATCTGCCATCCAAACTGGGCCCGACTACTGCGCTCCAATGAACGGTTAAAGTCGTAGGGTCAATTTGAATGTATAACTTCTTTAAATCGGAAGGGAATCCTTTGCTGCGAATTTCTGCTAATCCGGCATTGATCTTATCGTTCAAAAAGCCTCCGAAACCATCCATTCTTCTGCGGTTGAAGGAATGCAGTGCATCATAAACATAGGGCTGACCAAGTGCGGTGTATGAATCTGTTATTATCAGATCGTTTTCCTCTAGCTGAATGGTGTCCGGATTATATTTTTGAAATTGAGGAACTTCTAGTATCTTTTTGGATCGAACCGGAATGTAAGTTGAATCTATTGATTCATCCGTCAATTCGTTATCCGTTTGTGCGTATAGCGTTTGACTGCCAATCAGAATACCTAGAAAAATGAATTGAAACCCTCTCACTTTTTGTTGTTTTATATGCATTTAACGCACCTAAATTTAACAAGTTACATTGGTATTTAAAAATAAAATAGCTGAATAGGTGAATAAATTTCATAAAGAAGTTTAATAAGGACTGATTTTGGATCCTGATCCCGTCTTTCCGTGGATTGATCCGTAGCGGTAGGGTGGCTGAATGCTGTAATTGATCCAAGGCATTTTTGCTTACTTTTTTGCCTTGGAAAAAAGTAAGATATGCCTACCTTTGAATCATGCAAGATCTGAAAAAAATCACCAAAGCCTGGGCGAATCAGTTAAGCGATCTCTATTCCGAAAGAGAAGCCCGCAATATCCTGCTGCTTGCCTTGGAAGATGTTTTCGGATTTACCAGATCAGCTTTGCTCCTTTCTAAGGAAATTGACCTGTCGGAAGAGCAATTGGAAGAGTTGAGGAAAATAGCTTCCCGGTTAAAAGCCGGAGAACCATATCAATACATCGTTGGTTTCACTTACTTCGATGATTTGAAATTAAAAGTTGCACCCGGTGTATTGATTCCGCGTCCTGAAACGGAAGAATTGATTTCGTGGGTTCAGGAAACAATTCAGGACCGGGAAAACCTGAAAGTTGAGGATTGGTGTACAGGTTCCGGCTGCATTGCATTGGCTATTAAGAATCGGAAGCCGGATTTTGAAGTGAAAGGATTCGATATTTCTACTGAAGCACTTGAAATTGCCCGATTGAATGCGAAAGAATTGAATCTTGATGTTCAATTTGAGATCAATAATGCTTTAAAGCCTGAAAATAAAGAAAAAGCAGATGTGATTATTTCGAATCCACCATACATTCCACGGAAAGAAAAGGCTAAGATGCATCAGAATGTTACGGACTTTGAACCCGATTTGGCACTCTTTGTACCTGATGAAAATCCACTGTTGTTTTATCGGGCAATTGCTGAATATGCCTTAAATAATTTAGTTGATCAGGGCTGTTTGTTTTTTGAACTCCATGAAAATTACGCACCTGAAACCAAATTAATGGTCGAAGAACTGGGGTTTACCTCAGTGGAAATCAAAGAAGACCTGCAGGGAAAACACCGGATGCTCAAAGCATTTTGGAATGTGAAAGCAATTCAATGATTTTGTATCTTTAGTCTAGTTTAATTTCAATAAATCAATGTCTGATAAACCAATTGTTAAAGAATATTCCAATGGAGAAGTAACAGTAATTTGGAAACCTGAAAGCTGTATCCATTCCACTGTCTGCTGGAAAAAAGCCACCGGGCTGCCAAACGTTTTTCAGCCACACACAAAACCCTGGATTAAATTGGAAGGAGGAACAAGCTCTGAAATTATTAAACAGGTTGACAAATGTCCGAGCGGGGCATTGAGTTACCGCTTGAAAGACGAACAGAAAGAAGTACTTCAGTCAAATGTGGTGGAAACACTTCCCAACGGACCTTTGCTGGTTTATGGAAATATTACCGTAAAGCATCATGGATCTGAAGAACTGAAGGAAAGCAAAGTCACTGCCTTTTGCAGATGCGGAGCTTCATCCAATAAACCTTATTGTGATGGAACTCATGTGAAAATCGATTTTTCTGATTGATAATTGGCATTTTGGGGTTTGGGGGTAATTCCGCAATATTACGTCCGACCTAATACTTTTTGTTTTATTTCGGGGACTGCATTGAGAATACGCTTCTTTGTATCAATTATATACCGGTTGTGATATTGCTGAATTACGCCAGCTTTTAGTTTATATTTCCATTTTGCATCAATAGCTGTTATCTTTGCTCTCCAGTTTCAAAATGACATGTCTGCAAAAAATCCGAAGTTCATTCCTTTCAAATCCGATGTGTCTCATATTGTCCGTCCTGAAAAATTCACCTTCCCATTTTATTATGAGCCTCACGAATTAGCCCTCATTGCAATGGATCAATTGCAGGAGTACCTGGAGAATCAAAAGGAATTGAATCACAATTTCGGTTTGGATGATCAGCAGGATGGATTGGTGATCGGTAAAATGTTTGGAGTTCTGGTGGTTGAAGATAACCTTGGAAACCTGGGGTTCCTTGCTGCGTTCTCCGGGAAATTGGCTGATTCAAATGACCACGAATATTTTGTTCCGCCCGTTTTTGATTTACTTGATTCGGAAGGGTTTTTCAGGAAAGAAGAAATAGTAATCAATGAGCTTACGATCAAAATTACCGAACTGGAGAAGGACGAACGTTATTTAAGTGCAAAACTGGAGTTGGATAGGACCATTACTGCTTATCAGGAAGAACTGCAGAAGTACAAAAAAGAGATCAAAGAAGCGAAGGCTGAACGAAAGCAAATCCGCGAGAAGGCAGATAATCTGTCCCAAACCGAACTGGAAGTCCTTTTGGAAGACTTGAGAAAACAATCTATTCGTGAACAGTATTTTTTGAAAGATTTTACGGATTCACATAAGAAAAAAATTGCAGCTTTAAATGAGGAGGTCAATGCTTTTGAAAATTACTTGAACGAGGTGCGCGAAAAGCGTAAAAACATGTCGAACACCTTGCAGGGAGAGATTTTTGATTCGTATTACTTCCTGAATTCCAAAAAGGAAAGAAGAAGTCTCCAAAGTATCTTTGAAAATACGATCGACCATAAACCACCCGCAGGAGCAGGAGAATGTGCAGCTCCGAAATTGTTGCAGTTTGCTTTCGAAAATGAGTTGAAGCCTGTTTGTTTGGGTGAATTTTGGTGGGGAGCGTCTCCAAGATCGGAAGTACGTGTTCACAAACAAGTTTACCCGGCTTGCAGGGGAAAATGCGAACCGATTCTCGGACACATGTTGGAAGGAGTTGAGACGGAAGACAATCCGATGCTTCAGAATCCTGCTGAAAACAAAGAGCTGGAAATCGTTTTTGAGGACGATTATTTGGTAATTGTCAATAAACCAGCAGAATTTCTTTCGGTTCCGGGCAAGAATATTTCGGATTCGGTTTACACCCGGATGATGAACAAATATCCGCAGGCAACCGGACCAATGATTGTTCACCGGCTGGATATGTCTACTTCCGGGATTCTGCTTCTTGCAAAAGATAAGAATGTACACAAGCACCTCCAGAAGCAATTCATTAAGCGCAATGTACAAAAACGGTATGTGGCTTTATTGGATGGGATCGTAAAAGAGGATACCGGTACGATCGACTTACCTTTGCGGGTCGATTTGGATGACAGGCCGCGTCAGTTAGTGTGCTACGAACATGGAAAACGGGCGGTTACGAAATGGGAAGTAGTAGAACGAAGAAACAATCAAACGCTGATTTATTTTTATCCCATTACCGGCCGGACACATCAGCTGCGAGTTCATTCGGCGCATACTCTAGGCTTGAATGCCCCGATTATCGGAGATGATCTTTATGGCAAAAAAGAAACCAGGCTTCATTTGCATGCGCAATTCCTCCAGTTCACACATCCCATAACCAAAGAAGCCATCAAGATCAAAGTCGACGCGGAATTTGCTTAAATTGCTCTTCCTCCCTCAGCATAGGAGGCTGATCGAATATCTCCCCTTGAGGGGAGATAAAGAGGGGTGGCGTATCATCCGCAGACTTCTATTCCCCAACCTTTTAAGAACCTTATTCATCTCCCGGATCGCCAGCCCCGCCAATTTATGGATTTCTTGGGATATGTATAGATAGAATTTTTATATTTAGGATCCAAGCTTTTAACTATTACTTGAAAGCTAAATAAATGCTTAAATTGATTTCAATGGAAATTATCTATCACCCTACCTTAGCTAATCTGAAAACATTGGAAGCCTGGCTAAAAGAAGAATATGAAAAATACAATGAGGGCTTTTACTGCAACTGGAATGTTATTGAAAAAGCATTCGCTGAAGATAAATTAATCATTTTTCAGATCGAACAAGAAAGTATTGGATTTATTG
>CAMPIU010000312.1 GCA_946886545.1 uncultured Flavobacteriales bacterium
CCTTCTATGTTTGGTATTTGTATGCGTTACTCAAATTGCAGAGATGATGCACAGGAAATTCTGCAGGAATCATTTATCAAAGTCTATGAAAACCGAAAAAAAATGAATCCGCAACTTCCTTTGGGACCATGGATCAAAACCATTACAATCCGAACTGCAATCAATTTTTTGAAAATCCAAAAGAGGATGGTTTTAAAGGAAAATGAAGACTTTTTCGAAGTCCCGCAAGAATCACCTGCGCAAGAGAATGAAATGAAAGATGAGAAAAGTTTACTTCTCAAACTACTGACAGAAATGCCTGCAGGCTATAGAACAGTGTTTAATTTATTTGTCCTGGACAACCTGACACATAAAGAAATCGCAGAATACCTCGAAATCTCAGAAGGAGCATCGAAATCACAATTGGCTAAAGCAAAAAACTGGATCAAAATCAGTCTGGAAAAAAAAAGAATAAATGAAAGAGCTTGACGAAATAGACCGCTTGTTTCAAACAACATTTGAAGAGTTCGAGTTAACTCCGGATCCGGCTGTGAAGGTAAACATCGATCGTGCTCTTGCTTCCAAAAAGAAGCGAAGATTCTTATTCATTTTATTTCCGGTCATTTTAGGTTCCATAACCTTGGCCGCAACTCTTTACTTCCATTCCTTTTCCGGAAAAATAACAGCAAGCAAACACATTGCTTCTCAAAACCAACTCTCTAAAAACGAGAAAAGCGGATCTGAATCAACAAATAAAGGTGTTCATCACACAGAAACCAAACCAACTCAAATAACCATACAAGTAAAAACGACTTCCTTAACAAAAAATCACCCGAAAAGAAAAAATTTTGAAGGAAATGGGTCTTTGGGACAAACACAATCATCAGGCTCCATTAAAAGCAAATCTGAGCTTTCAGTAAGTGGTAAACTTGTTTTATTGAATGCTCATCCCTCTGCTGAAACAGAAACATTCCTTCAATCAAATGAATCACTAGCACAAACAAACGATCAAACGAAAGAAACATTGAATCAGGACACTACGGAAAAGGAAAGTCAAGATAGCACGATAACAACTCTTCAAGCTGATTCTCTAAGTGATGATATTACGAAAACTGCTGAGACATCTGATCCCTTAAAAATTGAAAGAATTTCATCCAAATGGTCTTTAGCCATTGTCTCCGGTTGGGAAAATGAGAAGAAACGACCTTCTGAAAATTTCGATACCACCTCTTTTTCAGGTAATCGAAGAGAATTTGCACAAATTCAAAGTACCTGCTTTTATGGGAAAATAGAACTCAACAGAAAACTAAGCAACCGATTTGATGCAATTGCAGGTCTTGGATTCCGTTCAAGCAAAGTGAAACAAACAGGATCCCTATACAGCCGGGATAGTGTTATTTCGATTGAAGGTACCAGTAGCGTGCCGCAGCCTGATTCTTTTGCTTATTTTATCAATCATCAAAACGGAGTACTAACCTACCAGATGAATTCAATCCTTCTACCTTTAGGATTATCATTTTCCACACCTCTTAGCCAAAGATTCAATTTCCGTTTATCAGGCGGTACTGAATTTGCTTATGGATGGGTTGCAAATAAGCAAGGTTCCTCTGATTTAAGTTCAGCAAGATTTCGTCCATTCGGCTGGAATGTATGGTTAAGGCCAGAAATTCATTATACGCTCGGAAGAGTTCAATTATTTGGATTCGGAACGTTCAATCAATCATTGTATCAGCAGTTGAAATGGGATTTTGAACCGAGACGAAATCCTTCTTTTGGAGCAGGAATAGGATTGTTGATCCGCTTATAGGTTTATTTGATTTTCCTTATTAAAACTGCAAAGTCAACTGCTTATTTTGATCCTGATCAGTTTCCTCCGTATTCAATTTTGAAAGAGAAATCCCCAGCAAGCGAACCGGCTTTTCAACCTCCAGATGATCCAGTAAACTTTCTACAAGCGGAAAGAAATCAGCTTTATTCCACATGTATTCCGTAATGGTCTTTGCCCTGGTCTGTGTCGTGAAGTCCGAGTATTTAACCTTAATGGACACACATTTTCCCGCAATCGAACGTTTTTCCATTCGCTTTTCCAGATCAAATGCAATTTCTTCCAGCTTCTCCAGGATCTCGCGTTTTGAATGGATATCAGAAAAATAGGTGTGTTCTACAGCAAACGATTTCCTGATGCGGTCGGGTTTGACCTGGCTTCTGTGAATCCCTCGAACGATATTATAAAAATGTGTTCCCTGTTTTCCAAAATGCTGAGTCAGGAAGGTCATGCTTTTTTTCTTCAGATCTTTCCCCGATCGCACTCCCAGTTCTTTCATCTTGGCAGCCGTTACTTTTCCAATTCCGAAGAAGAGGTCAATCGGAAGTTTTTCCAAAAACTGTTCTACTTCACCGGGAGGAACCGTTAATTGTCCGTTGGGTTTATTGACATCCGAAGCAATTTTGGCCGTGAATTTATTAATTGAAATTCCGGCACTTGCCGTTAATCCCACTTCCTTAAAAATACGTTCCCGAATTTCCTTCGCCAATAAAGTTGCCGAGGGGAGACCTTTCTTATTAGTTGTGACATCCAGAAATGCTTCATCCAAAGAAAGTGGCTCCACCAAATCCGTATACTCATGAAAAATGGCTTTGATCTGCGAAGAAATTTCCTGGTAACGATCAAAACGGGGGCGTACAAAAATGAGTTCGGGACATAAACGGGCAGCTGTTGAACTCGGCATCGCCGATCTGACTCCAAATTTACGTGCTTCATAACTTGCCGCAGCAACCACTCCTCTCAACTTACTTCCTCCGACAGCAATTGGCTTGCCTTTCAGATCCGGATTATCCATTTGTTCCACAGAAGCATAAAACGCATCCATATCGATGTGAATTATTTTCCGCTCTTCCGCCTGGTTCTCCATAATCATCCTCCTGTTCAAGTACAAAGTTACACAGGAATCCTTGCATTTCATCCCGGAATTTAAGCGGAAGAAAATTAATCCTACATTTGAAAAAAATCAAGAAGGATGAAACAATTAGTATGGATATTTCTTTTCACTGCGTCAATGAGCCTGGCACAGGAGATTTCTATAACAGAAGCCAAAAGACTACTCAGTTTACCAATGAAATGTGTCCAAAAAGAATATCCGAACAAACTGGGACAAGTCCTGAATGAAAAGGGTGATTTAAAATCTCCGGCAGAGCTTCATCCTTCCTTTTACGGCTGTTTTGACTGGCATTCTTCTGTTCACGGACATTGGTTGATGGTTAAATTAGTGAGCAAATACCCGGAACTGATCAGCGATTCCGTATTAACGGTCCTTCAGACAAATCTCAGCAAAGACAACATTGAGAGAGAAATTGCTTACTTCGGAACCAAGAACAACGGATCTTTTGAACGCACCTACGGATGGAACTGGCTATTAAAACTACAGCTCGAGCTAGAGAACTGGAATCACCCGGTTGGAAAGGAATTAAGTTCAAATTTGAAACCTTTATCCGATTTGTTCTGCCGGAAATACATTGAATTCCTTCCGAAACTCAATTACGCTATTCGTTCCGGAGATCATATCAACACCGCATTCGGGCTTACCTTTGCATACGATTATGCCCTTGCCCATTCAAACGATTCATTGAAAACCGTGATCGAAAAACGAGCCCGCGATTTCTACTTCAACGACAAATCCTACCCTTTACACCTTGAACCCAGCGGTTATGACTTTCTTTCAGGCGGTTTTGAAGAAATCGACATCATGCGCCGGATATTAAGTAAAGAAGAATTCAAAGGCTGGCTGAAAAAATTTGCACCCCAATTATTCAATAAGAAGTTTACGCTTGAGCCAGGAAAAGTATCCGATCGCTCAGACGGTCATTTGGTACACTTAGACGGATTGAATTTCAGCAGAGCGTGGTGTTTGTACGGAATCACCCTTACATTGCCTGAATTGAAGCATTTGAACACCATTGCTGATCAGCACATTCAAACTTCACTCTCTAACATAGTAGACGGGGATTACATGGGCGAACACTGGCTGGCAAGTTTTGCTTTACTGGCATTGTTGAGCAGATAAGTTCAGTTATTTAGTAATCAGGATAGTGAACACACATTCGTTTAATTGAGCAGTTAAATATACGTATTGGTTGTTAAATTCATATACAAACGTAACTATATCTATGCTTTATCTATGCTTCAATCATGCTATATTCTTGCTTTAAAGTTGGAGTACTTATGCTACAACTACGTTATGTCCCTCGGCTTTCCGTCTTGATCAAAGCAGATCAAGTAATGATCGCTTTGGACCGAGGTGAGACGGAGCCTCGGTCTTCGTCCGCAGTGCTTCTCCCTCGGCTTATCCGTCTTG
>CAMPIU010000313.1 GCA_946886545.1 uncultured Flavobacteriales bacterium
CCTAAGGATTTTGCATGTAGTGCCTGCCCCGGAATCAGATCAAAACAATTAGCTATGAATTGCCTGTATTTATCATGTGTAGTACCTCTTACTATACGATCACCGCCGTATTCCAGATCATGAAACAAAGGATGCCCTTTCCACTTTAGGTGTGTCCGGATCTGGTGTGTTCTTCCGGTCTCCAGCTTGCATTCAACCAAAGTAACCAATCCGTAACGTTTCAGAACCTTGACATGCGTTACAGCATGCTTCCCGTAATCTCCATCGGGAAAAACTGTCATCACTTTTCTGTTTTGCAATGAACGCCCCAGGTTGCCCTCTATTCGCATATCTTCCTCCACATCACCCCAAACCAAGGCCTGATACCTTCTTTCGGTTGTCCTGTCGTAAAATTGCTTTGCCAGGTTCGTAAGGGCATCTTCTGTTTTTGCAACAACCATAATTCCGGTAGTATGCTTGTCGAGGCGATGTACTAAACCGGGCCTTCCAAAGTAATCAGATTTTCGTTCGGGTAAATTATCGAAATGATAAACCAAGGCATTCACCAAAGTTCCCGTATAATTACCGTATCCCGGGTGAACAACCATATTTGGTGGTTTATTGACTACAATCACCTCATTGTCTTCATAAACAATGTCTAAAGGAATGTCTTGCGGAATCAGTTCTATTTCACGCACAGGATAAGGCAACACAATGGCTACTTCATCCTGTGGTTTGATCTTATAGTTTGATTTAACCGGATTGCCGTTTACTACAACGCTCCCACTCTTGGCGGCTGACTGTATCTTATTCCGGGATGTATTTGGAAGACGATCCAACAAATACTTATCTATCCTGACGGACTCTTGTCCGGGATCTGCTTTAAATCGGTAATGTTCAAAAAGTTCTTCTTCTTCTTGCTCAACATCCTGAACATCCTCATTCATATTATCTGATAATTTTTTTAACTACCTGTGAATTATTCAATCTCAAAAAGTAAAGTCCACTTGGAGCATCACTCAAATCAAAACGAAGATCTTCAGCCTGAACATCTAAAATTATACGTCCTTGCGAATCAACCAAAACTGCTCCGGGAAACGTGCCTTCGGATCTCCAATCGATGTTTACAATCCCGGTAGTTGGATTCGGGTAAACATTCCAATCAATTTCTTTTGTTAACTCGTCAACTGACAGGTTATAATTGTCTGCAGTTTTAATGATCGGTCTGATCATCGGAACACCTTGTTGAGAAGAATTTGACCAATTAGCTCCACCGTTTAAAGAAAAGAACAGTTTACCCGGTTGTGGAGTATTTTTGTCAAACCCAATATTTAAGGGATCTACATCAATTTGTCGCATCCCCACATAAAATGCACCTGCATCTAACGGGAGTCGTGTATCATTCAAAATATAGTCTGTAAAAACCCCTCTGTCATCTTCATAAATCGGTGTTCTCGGATAAAAGAACTGATCCTGATAAAGAACTGCACCCGGAACTCCGTTATTATCTCCCCAAACGGTTAACAGAAACAGTTTATTTGATAAATCTTTTACGGTTGGAACAAAACAAATCCTTACTCCAAGCAAGGTGTCTGCCTGGTAAGGCTCAAACCTCAAAGCCACGCGTCCTTGTACCTGAGAAATTCCATAAGCAGCTTCAGCCGATCCATCATCGTATGCATATACATTTTCAAACACTTGTTTAGTGTATGAAGAATCATTCATCGCTAAATTCGGGAATGGTGCTCCTACATTTCCAACGACATCAAAAGTTTTAGTGTTCACTGACGGAGTAGTTGAGAATGTATATGCACCCGTAAAATCATGCACACTTGAATAAGTCGTACGCGGAGCATAATTAATATTTCCACCCGACAAGGTTTGACCGACCAATGTAAACGTCCCTTCAGTTATTCCGCCAAAGTCCACTTTCACACTTCCGTTCATATTATTTTCGGAAATATTGGATCCGTTTCTTACAACTACTTTCACTTCCGGATTCATGTGTGTCGGGTCATTCACCCAATGCTCCCATGGAACTTCCGTATAGGTGTCGATCAGTGAACCGATAGGGTAAACAAATGCAAAATCTTTAAAAAGTGTATCCTGGTATCCGCTTCCGCTTCTCAAATGAACATAATCCAAATGAAATTCATCCAGCATACCTGAAAGTGCTCCGTAATTCTTGAATCTGAATCGGAATCCATTTGTCAGATAAGCTGCATTTGTAATTCGAAGATGAGCAATTTGGAAATCATTTAAAGAACCTCCGTTTGTTGCCCAAATCCGGTCCCATTCATCTGAGGCTTGATCAAAAAACTCCAAAACCAACGAATCCTGTTGTTCAGGTGCATCACCGAATCCCTGGCGCTGAACCAAAAAGCTGAGATAGATCGAATCATTCGGAGCGTAAGTAGACAAATCAATTGTTTTAGAAGTCAGGTAATCTGCATAACCGGTTTGGGCAGTACCTATCGCGTAGGGATAACCCATTTCATCCAAACCATCAAAAGTTACAACTCCAAGTGTCCAGGGATTAACAGCATGGGTATAATTATGGTATGCCGATAAATCAGTCCAGTATTTGTCAGGACTTACTTCATGCGCAAAGAAAATGGTCACAGAATCCTGTTTTACATCCGGATTTGTCAATGCGAGAGTATCCACGTCATTTGCAAAATCCAGGGTATCGTAAATATTGTATGGCGGATATAACTGAATTTGCGAATAAACCACCGGGTAATTCTGAAAATCAGCCATTTTAATGGTAATCAAAGGCAAATCTGCTTGAGTAGTTGTTCCTGCCGAAGTCGTATAACGTCTTGTTGGTGAAGTCGAAAAAACCTTATCGTTCGTCAAAGGAACATCCGATAAATCCGTCAAATAGAAAAATTCCTGCTCCGTTACATTCGCATCACCGGGCTGCGCATCCAGTATCGAAAATTTAGAATGCGAAAATTCATCCAGGATTGGCAATGACAAAGTATCAAATGAATACACAAATGTACTGTCAATATTGGCTACGCTCTTTAATTTCAAAGATTTCGAACCTTCTCTTTTCATAGCGCCTATCGGACTCAGAACTTCCTGTCCGAAAGAAACCAAACCAAATACAAAAACAAAAACGGATACTAAGCTAAACTTCATCTACATTAAAATTACCTACTTTTTTCAGCTGAAACCATAATTGTTGTACCGGACGGAACAGTAACTCCTTCGATAAACTCAGGGCTTTGAGAGTAAATAACAGCATTGGTTGAATCCGCAGCATTGGTACATCCATCACATACACCAACTGAAATCTGTAGCGATATTCCACTTAAACGCGCTTTAGCATCAGATATTGTTAAACCGATCAAATCAATTACCGTAACCGGTTGAGCAGTATTATTCTGACCAACAACCAAAGTAATGACACTTCCAACCGGAATTCTCGTTCCTTCTTTAATTTCTTTTCCGTTATACAATTGTTTTAATACCGCTCCATTTGATTCACTGGTCGGTACATAATTTTTACGGTATTTCAAGCCCCTGTTTTTCAGGACACTTTCTGCCATTCGTTCCGATTTATCGATCAAACTAGGCATTTCCACCAAACGAGACTTCTTAGAAACCTGCACGCGAATAATTCTTCCGGGCTTTACACATACAAGTGATTTTGAAGTAGGAAGCGGATCCTGTGAAACGATGGTTCCGATAGCCAATTCGGGTCTGTAAACAGAATCCAGCACTTCTATTTTCAATTCCAGAGCTTCTAACTTAGGCTGGGCACTGCTCGTCTTCAAGCCAACTACATTCGGAACATCAATTTTCACTCCGTGATTGGTATATGAATCCAAATAAAAAACCAGTATGCTGATTACTAAAAAGTAGGCAAGCAAAATAAAGAGAGAATGCTTCAAAAAATGCTTACTCCAAACAAATGCTTTAAGCTTCTGAAAAAACTTCATAAATCGATTATAAGTTGCAACAAATATAGAAAGAATGTTTCTGCAAGGATGTAATGCATATACGAAGCTTTTAACAATCGATTCTGAAAACTTTTCCTCTTCGGTAAAATCACGCTTCAAATATCCCTTAATTTTGTAAAAAATAAAGGTATGAAGCTGGTTGGTTTGTTTTGTGGCGGATATTCTTCGGAATTTGAGATCTCTTTGAAAAGCGCTCAAACTATTATGGATAATTTCCCGAAAGGATATGAAGTAGTTCCGATTCAGGTGCTTGAAACCGGCTGGTTTGTCCCGGAAAATTCAGAAAAACTTCCGTTCTCAATTGAAAGCATGAGTTATTCATCCAAGGGGAGGGAACGAAAAATTGATATCGGACTGATTTATAT
>CAMPIU010000314.1 GCA_946886545.1 uncultured Flavobacteriales bacterium
AAAAAAGACATCCTTGAAGCCGCAGATATTGTTTATATTGAACATAAACGAATCAGAGCCCGGAATAAAGTTGCTTTTTTTGTTGCTAATAAAGATATTACACTTATCGAAATTTCCCAGGCAGAGGGTATTAAATTGAAAAGCCTTGTAAAGATAAACGGATTTACATCCGAGAAAGTAACTGTCCAGAAAGGACAAAAGATCCTTCTTCGTTAGTTTTTAATTGCGTTGAAGTTTATTGTTGTTGTTTGTAAAAGGTTGTGTTATGCAACCTTTTTTTATTCAATCTGTTTACTTAGGATTTCAATAGCTAAATCTGAATTAATCATTGATTTACTGAGTCTGAGCACTCAAATTGTTTTAAAAAAACTTCTGAGATTAAAAGATATTGTTAAATTTGAGAAACTCCTGTGTTATGAAACCCTCAAACGAACTGTATAAATTAATCAAGTCGTTGACCAAATCTGAAAAGCGTTTTTTTAAGCTTTCTTCTGCATTGCAATCCGGTGAGAAAAATTACCTGAAGATTTTTGATTTTATTGAAAAGCAAGGTGCTTACAAAGAGGAAGATCTAAAGGAATTCTTTCAAAATGAGACTTTTGTAAAACATTTGCCGTCCGAAAAGAATCATTTATATCGCTTGATTTTAAAAAGTCTTCGTGTATATTATTCGGAACAATCAGCTTCCAGTATTTTGAAGCAGGAATTGAAAAATGTTGAAATCCTATACAATAAAGCGCTCTACAAAGAGTGTGAAAAGTTTGTTCAGCGGGCAAAAAGCCTGGCCGTTGAACACGAAGAGTTCTATTATTGGTATGAACTGATCTCCTGGGAGAAAAAACTGCTTGAGGCTGCTTATGAAGACGGTGAGTTTTCAAGAAACCTGGATGATATTATTGAAGAAGAGGAGTCAGTCATCGCAAAACTTAGAAATCTGGCAGAGTACCAGGTGATCTATTCTAAAATCAATTTAATCTTCCGTTCCGGAGGTTTTACAAGAAATGAAGAAGAACGGAAAATTGTGGATGATATCTCCGATTATCATTTGATCAAAGGAAAGAATACGGCCCTTTCTACCAGGGCATCATCTATGTGCTATTACATTAAGGGGTTGTGTGCTGCAACAAACAGGAATTACGAAGACAGCTTTCAGTTTTTTAACCGGACAAAAGATATCCTGGATAACAATCCACTGATTAAAGAAGATCTGGGACAGCGTTATATCTTAACTCTTTCTCATCTTTTGAGATGCTATATCGATAATAAGCAATTTAAGGAAGCAACAAATGTGATTCACGAGATCCGATCACTGGAAGGAGGTAAGGGCTTCAATTCAATGGATTTGTCACTGCGTATTTTCACAATCTCTTACAATGGAGAATTTGCATTGAATCACGCTACCGGAAACTTTGAAGCTTCTGCAAAATTGGCAGATGAAGTTCGGGGAAGACTTCGTGATCTGGATGATAAGGTTTCAAAAGAACAGAATATCTTGTTCAGTTACAATCAGGCGTATACTTATTTCGGAATTGGCGATTATAAAAAGGCTTTATCTACCTTGAATGAGGTATTGAATGACAATGAACAACGTTTAAGACAGGACATTTATAGTTTCGCGCGGATTTTTAACCTGATTATTCATTTGGAATTGGAAAACTACGATTTCCTGGAGTATGTCATTAAATCCACCAATCGTTACTTAAGCAAGCATGATCGCGATTATGAAATAGAAAATGTGGTGATCAAGCATTTAAGAAAGCTGGCGAAAAGCATGAATATAGCGCAGCGAAACGAAATTCTTTCTAAAATGAAGATAGAAGTTACCGAGCTAATGAAAGATCAGCAGGAACGTGTTATTCTAGATTACTTTCACCTTCCGGCATGGATCGACTCAAAACTGGATAAAGTGGATTTTTCGAGATCCATCAAAGAATACAATCATTTATAGTCAAACTTATACTGCATCCCGATATTGAATGTTGTATTTACAATATCCAATTCCGTGCGGCTTTCATAAAACGCTTTGTAAACACTGCTCTGCATCAAGTAGCGGAGAGATAAGTCAATATATACACGATTGATTCTGAATCCCAGGCCACCGCTGATTGTTTGGTTGTAGCTTTTGCCGTAGCTTCTGGCTAAAGTATCTCCTTTCGGGTAGTAACCATAGCCTCCGCGAACGAAAAAGGTATTATTAATCGCCCATTCACCACCAACACGGATGTTTAAAGCATCTACCAATTGATCTTTAACAATTTTATTTTCAGCGGCATAATCATATCCGACATAAGCTTCGTCATTGGTTGTTTTCAACCTTCCCCAGCCATAATTGAGATATTCCAAATCAACATTAATACAACCGTTATCGCCAAATACAAGCCCTAAGGATCCTACAAACCTGGTTGGAGTCCATATTCTATATTTGTATTTATCAGAAGGCACGAAACTCGGATCCACGGTTCTCATACCGTCATTATGAAGCGCCTGCATATTTGCAGTTGACTCATCCGTAATTTGATAGAAGGTAGGAGTATGGAGCGCTACACCTAAACGCAAATAATCCGTTGGCAAAAAAATTGCTCCCAGTTTGAGGTTGGTACCACCGCCCTTTGTACTATAATCATATTGATAAACAAAAGATCTGAGTGAAACCCCACTGGTATCGGTAAGCGTTTCTTTGTGAATAAGAGATTCGGAGAAATTGATGGTATTGTATGAAAGAGAAGCGCCGAAATAAATTTTATCTATATAATTCGCACTGATAGCAAAGTAAAACTCATTAATTCCTCCTTTATTCAGAATAGTGCGGTTGTGAAGCATATCTCCGGAATTCAATCTCGGATAATAGTTATTATTCGCATCGGGATCAATAGCGTAAGTTTGGTAGGCAAGTGACGCTGTATAAGGTTGATAATCATACAGTGAATTCGGATCAATTCCACCGGCACCTGAAGCAAACACATCCAGTAATGATTCGAATTGCTGGCCACTGTAATTGAATGAATTGTTGAAGTTTGCAATACGATTCATCCCGAATGAGATCTGAGTATAGATCAATCCTGAATTCGAACTGGAAACATCGCTGACAATTGTACCCGCCAAATTCGGAATCCTCACATTAAAGGCATCCATTGATGAGCTGTTTTCATTAAAACGGGATGTTGTTTTTACACTGGTTCCAATGATTCCGAAAGAAAAAGAACTCACCGAAGCTCGTCCAAATCCGGCGGGATTTATACCAATGCAACCACTTTCCGCACCAAGAGCCCCGAAAGAACCACCCATTGCATCAAATCTTGCTGATCCCTGCACATACGTGTTCGATAATCGGTAAACATCTACTTCATTTTGCCCGAACGCAAAAAAGGCTCCCGTAAAAACTGAAGCCAAAACGATTCTAGTTATCATTTATTTAATTTATCTTCTACCACCACTTCTTGATCCTCCTGTACCAGGTGAGCTAACACTTCCACCGGAACTTCCTCCGCTTCTGATTGTCGGAGAGCTTGTTCTTGTACCGGAATTATTGTTGGTGTTATTACTTCTGTTATTAGTTCCGGAATTAATAGTTGATTCATTAGTTCTTTGATAGGAACCTGAGCGTGGCGCTGGTGCCGAAGATCTTCCTGTACTTACAGGTCTTACAGATTGTCTGCCATTCAAATTGACGTTTCTGCCACCACCATTATTGTTAACAACCGGCGAAGAATTAACTGTAGAATTTCTTCCGACTCCTGGGTACCTGTTTGTAGCCGGCTTAGCAATTAACTGATTCGGATAACTTACAATTCCGTTGGTTGAAGATCCCATTCTCCCTGCAGAAGTACCCGCATGTGAACTGGAAAGATTAGAAACAGTGTTTGGTTTGTTAGCAGGTGTGTGCCAGGAAGTATTCCCATACCATTGACCGTAGCCGCCTCCGTAATAAGGGTTTCCATAATAACCATAAGGGTTGTAGCCGTAGTTATAGTAACTGCCGAAACCTATTGAAGGATAAAGGTTGTTTCCAAAGTAATATCCATTGGGATGGTAATAACCTCCGTATCCATAATATCCTAATCCGCTGAGGGATGAATAAGGGGAGTAACCGTAAAACAGGTACTGAGAATTATAGAAATAATCATTGTATTGTCGTGGAGAAACGTAAGCTGTTCTTTCTGCAGGAGCTTCTGTTTGTTCTTTTTTAGCTACATAAGTGGCGTAGTCTGTTACATCATTCAGATCAGTTCCCGGAGGCATGATCGGTGTGCGTGTATTGTAAACATCATCCTGCATAAAATGCTCGGATGTGCCACAACCAACAAGGGATGCA
>CAMPIU010000315.1 GCA_946886545.1 uncultured Flavobacteriales bacterium
CGAACTAAACCTGGGGTGGGTTTATCGGGGCGTTTCTGTTTACTATCGCAACATCTGCATACTACTTGTTGAGTGACAATTCCTTGCGATCATCCTGGGCGGAAGCAATTTTGTTCGGCGCAATTATCGCATTACTTGCCTTTGGTGGTGATTTGTTCGCTTCGTTATTCAAGCGCATTACCAACGTAAAGGACTACGGGACTAGTATTCCTCAACATGGTGGAATTCTGGATCGATTTGATAGTTTCATTTTTGCCTTGGCCGGCTACTATTGTTTATCTCAACTACTACAGATCAATGGATTTTAAACAAAATGAATATACGAGACCGGAAGAAAAAGGTAAATCTTTTCTTTGGCGTTTTTATAAATACCAAAAAGAGCGTTTTCCTATTCTTGGACATGGTTTATTGGTTGCAAGTTTCAGCTTTTCGGCCATCGCATTTTCAAGGATTTGTAGGGGTGCAGAAGGTTTTGTTCCTTGGTCAACTTACGGATTAGGCATTTTTATCACCATTTCTTTTTTCTTGCTTGTACGCATTTTTGATGAATTCAAAGACGCGGATGACGATGCAAAATACAGGAAAGAACTTCCGGTTCCGCGTGGATTGGTTTCACTTCGTGAGTTAATGATTCTCGGAATTATCCTGGTTATTGCTCAGCTTACCATCATTCTCGTTTTCTTCCCCAAACTCCTGTTTATTTGGCTGGTGGTCTTTGCTTACCTCTGCCTGATGGGAAAAGAGTTCTTTGTTCCGGAATGGCTCAAAAAACACCAGTTTTGGTATATCACTTCTCACATGTTCATTATTCCTCTGATTGATATCCTGGCAAGTGGTTTGGATTGGGCCTTGGAAAATGAAACACCGTCACCGGGTTTAGGATGGTTCTTCCTGGTCTCATACTTGAACGGGATAGTATTGGAAGTCGGACGAAAGATCCGGACACCCGGAAACGAACGGGAAGGTGTTTTAACTTATTCTTCTATGCTTGGATTAAAGAAAGCGCTTTATCTATGGCTTCTGGTCTTAAGTCTTACACTTGTTAGTAGTTTATTGGCCGTTTATTTTGCTGGATATGGAACGATGGCCTATTTCATTTTCGGGGGTATCTTCCTGTTATGTACTATTCCAGCCTGGCTTTCGTTGACTAAGATCACCGGAAAACGAGCAAAAATGATGGAGTACACTTCTGCCTTGTGGACAATTCTCATGTATTTGTCACTGGGTGCAATTCCAATGATTCAACACTTACTGCCATGAAAAGAGTACTAAACGCAGAAATACTGCAGCAATATCCGGATGACTCCATTGGTGGAAAAGCAAAAAATTTAGCCGAATTATCCGGTTTGGGATTGAATGTTCCGCAATGGATTGTGCTCTCTCAACAAACACTAAAGACATATTCAGACGAAAAGGGAAACCTGAGTTTACCTTCTGATCTGATCACTGAAATTTGTTCTCATTTCTCCGATTCCAATTTTCTGGCCGTTCGCTCATCTGCCTTGGATGAAGATGGTGGCGATTTCTCCTTTGCCGGTTTATTCGAAACCAAATTGTTCGTTCGTAAAGACAATCTGTCAAAACACATCCAGGAAGTTTGGTTGTCTTCATTTGCTGAGCGTGTTCAGTTATACCGCGAAAAAAACGGGCTCAAACACCTGAATGGATTGGGAATTATCGTTCAGATAATGATTCCTTCGGAAAGTTCAGGAGTTGCTTTTGGAATGAATCCCGTTACCGGAAATCGGAACCAACAATTGATTTCAGCCGTATTTGGTTTGGGTGAAGGTTTGGTTTCAGGTGAGTTGGATGCCGATAATTATCTTGTTGATTCAGAGATTCATGTTGAAATTGCAGACAAAATGCACTTATTTCAGTTTAACGCAACCGGACAATCAGGTGTTGTAAAAGAAGAGTTGCCTGAGAAAAAAAGAAGAAAACAAGTGCTTTACAAAGAACAAATTTTGGAAGTCCAAAAATTGGTAAAGAAGCTAGGCGCCCATTTCCATAAACCTCAGGATATCGAATTCACGTTTTATAAGCGTAAACTGTATTTGCTCCAATCCCGGCCAATTACTTCACTGGGGAAAGTAGCTGACAAGAACGATGTCTATGTACTCTGGGATAACAGCAATATCATCGAATCGTATCCGGGTGTTACTACTCCACTGACATTTTCCTTCATTAGTAAATCTTATGAAGGTGCATATCGTTTGTTTTGCGAATATTTAGGTGTCGACAAGAAAGTGATTGATCAAAACACAAGCGTTTTCGAGAACACACTTGGATTGATCAACGGACGGGTTTATTATAACCTGAAAACGTGGTATCTGATGTTGGCCATGCTGCCCGGATATAGTATAAATGCGCGCTTCATGGAGAAAATGATGGGAGTGAAAGAGCGTTTTGATATTCCTCCATCCTACATTATATCCAAAGGTCAGGCATGGTGGCGGATTGTAAAAATGGGTTTCAAAATGACTTCACGTTATTATTCGCTCCCAAGAAAAAGAAGAGAATTTGAAAACTTATTAAACGCTACGATTGCGAAATACAAAGCCATTGATTTAAATGAAAGAAGTGCAAACGAATTGCTGCAATTGTACCTGGATTTCGAGCGTACTTTATTGAACGAATGGAAAGCACCTTTGTTGAACGATTTCTTTGCTATGATCTGGTTCGGTCGTTTGCAAAGTACATGCGAGAAGAAGTTGAAAAGTGCCAATCCGAATATTCACAACGATTTGCTTTGCGGAAGCGCAGATATCATTTCCACACAACCCATTCACCGCACCATTGCAATTTCAACGGAAATTTCTCAATCGCCTGAGATGAAAGAAATGTTCCTGAATTTGCCCTCAGGGAAGCTTTGGAGCAAATTGAAAAATGCCTCGTCCGAAGAAGAGTCCGGAAGAATTTATAATGAAATACTACGCTATATCGCCGATTTTGGGGAAAGGTGCGTCGGTGAATTGAAGCTGGAAACGATATCTTATACGCAAGACCCGACCTTATTCGTAGACATTCTCAAAAGCTATGTTCAGAATGAAATAACTTTGAGCAAACGATCCAATAAGGAAGAAGAAATCCGCTCAAAAGCAGAAGCTGAAGTGAATTCATTGCTGCGTGGCAAGTTCTACAAAAAATACAAATTCAATAAAGCTTTAAGGAAAACGCGTGAATTGGTCTCATCACGTGAAAACTTGCGTTACGAGCGCACACGGGCCTTCGGGATTGTACGCGAATTGTTTTCTGCAATGGGTCTTCGCTTTTATGCAGAAGGGATTTTGAATAACCATCGGGATATTTTCTATCTCACAAAAGAAGAAATCACACAGTTTATCCAGGGCAGATCCCTAACTCAGGACCTGAAGAAATTGGTAGAACTAAGAAAATCGGAATTTGAGGCCTATGAAGAAATGGAAACACCGGCAGAGCGCTTTGCCAGTTATGGCCCCGTTTACCATGCGAATGATTTTTTCAGCACGGATAAAGTGGAACAATTGAAAGGCGATCTGAAGGGAACAGGATGTTGTCCGGGTCGCGTAACAGCACGTGTTCAGGTGGTCAAAAACCCGAAAGATATTGCTTCACTACACGGTTCTATTTTGGTGACTTCCAGTACTGATCCGGGCTGGGTTACCTTATTCCCAAGCGCCTCTGCAATTATTGTGGAACGTGGAAGTTTACTGAGTCATTCGGCAATTGTATCACGGGAAATGGGAATACCATGCATTGTTGGAGTAACGGGTTTGCTGCGGACATTAAAAACAGGAGATCTGGTGGAAATGGACGGAAGCACAGGAGTTATTAAAGTAATTGAGCAGGTGGATCAGGATTCTGAATTGAATTAACAATAAAAATATAATACATGAATAAAGTACATCATTCGGAGAATTGCAGATTTGGAAAGAAGATTTACAGACTATCAAATAATAGTCTCGATGTCCTAATGTCTTAACATCCTAAAATCTTGAAATCCAAAAATGAATAAACTAACAGATAAAGTCTCCTTCGAACTGATTCGTTATGCCAATTGCTGGGAAGATGCTGATGTGCTTTTGAAAGGCTTGAATCCTCAAGTAGGCAAGCGTTTTCTGTCAATTGCTTCTGCAGGTGATAATAGTTTTTCACTGCTGATTTCAAACCCCGAATTGGTGCTTGCTGTTGATGTGAATCAAATTCAGCTTTATTTGGTAGAATTGAAACGGGAAGCCATTCGACACCTGGAATACGAAGAATTGTTGCAGTTTCTTGGATTCAGCAAGTGTGATTTCAGGATCAGAATCTACCATAAAA
>CAMPIU010000316.1 GCA_946886545.1 uncultured Flavobacteriales bacterium
GTCCGTGATAAATAACCCAGGTTTGCATACACTTTTGAATTTTCATTCAAAATGTAACTTACTCCCGCTTTCACTGTCCCACCGGGAATGGTTTTCCAATCAGTTGCAAAATATTCCAATCCGGGAGAAGATGCAGTATAAGTATTTCCATTGTATTCAATGGTATCATTTGCACCTATTCGTAAAGTTGTATCTCCTAAATCCAATGCTTTCTTCTGGAAATAGTCAACTCCCTTGTAAGCATTAATAACCCCTGAAACATTCAAAAAGGCTGTCCATCTGTTCCCGGAATACTCAACAGAACCGAAAACTCCTCCCCACTGCACAAAACCATCACGGTCATTATTATAGGTGTTTAAAGCAATTTTATCCCCTTTTCGTTTCATGGGATTCGGATCATTTTGGTTACTGGTACTAATGTAATAATCTCCACCTAGTAGATCAGTAATTTCCTGGTAGTGGCTTCCTTTGTAATAACGGTAATCAATACCTCCTGAAACAACCCATTTCGGGTTAAATTCATATTGAAACTGTCCAAGGTATCCTACCCAAAAGTGATTATTCACGGAAGAAATTAATACTTGAGTAGATTTCAATTCTGTAGGAGAATATGCCAAATCTACATTAGGACCTCCAAACAATTGATCAACCTGATTTGCTCTTACAATGGCATCCCAATCAATATGACCATCTACGGTATATAAGGTTCCCGCAGAATTTGCTAAGCGCGTACCTCCTCCTTTACCAATTGACATATAACCAATATTGGAGACCGATAATTTTTTATTGACTTGCCAAAAATCTTTTAAAGTGATTTGAGGTTTATGGTAATAATTTAACCGTTCATTTTTCAATTCTTTCTTACCATCTTCATTAGTAATATATCCCCAGTGCTGATTGAAACGAATTCCCCGATCTTTAATAGCGCTTTCGTTGATAGTTACCCCTAAATCACTTGCTGTTTTAGAATCCCAGTATTGAATTGGTTGATAAAACGAGCGTTGTCCGTGTTTTTGTGGTGCACCAAAAGCAGAAAAACTAATCAAATGCTTTTTAATCACTTTTTGGATTTTTCCGTAGTAAAAACCTCCTTGCGTATTGGTTCCTTCTACCCAGCCGTCTCCTTGTTTATAAGAGCCTGAAAAATTGAAGCCCCACCCCTTCTTTGTACGTCCTGAATTGTACGAAAGTGATGATCGTAGAAAATTTGCTGTACCATATTCCTGTTTGAATGAAAATCCTTTGCGATTGTGCATTCCGGTGGTTACGATATTCAGAGATCCACCAACTGATGGCATAGAGAGCTTTGTAGCACCCAGCCCTCTCTGGATTTGCACTTGATTGGTAATTGCATCCAAACCAAACCAGTTTGACCAATATACAGCTCCGTTCTCCATGTCGTTAACAGGAACTCCATCAATCAACACACCTACATTTCTCTGATCAAAACCACGAACAGTAATTCGCGCGTCTCCATCCCCTCCTCCGGTTTGCGTAGCATATACTCCCGGAGTTGCATTCAACAACATCGGCAAATCGCGGGATCCCAATTCTTCGGCAATTTTTTCCGCTGATATTTTGGTAATAGCTATCGGTGTCTTGCGGTCTAAAGAAATATTACCGATAATCCTGATTTCCTCAATTTCGGTGCTTCCTCCCAATTCCGGATCAATGATCGTTTCCTCACTTTTCACCGTAAAGTTTATTTTCAGGGTATCATAATCAAAAGACACAACTTCCAATGTGTATTCTCCATAAGGAACATCTTTAAATTCATAATTCCCGTTATCATCAGAAACCGTTTTGAAGTTGCCCCCCATACTAATTAAAGCTCCGGGAATAAATTCCTCCGATACTTTATCTTTTACTTTTCCCCGAACAATGGAAGTCTGAGCAAAACTTAGAATTGGAAATAACAACGTCAATGTTGTAATAAATCGCAACATATTTATTTAAATAAAGAAGGTCGGATTTACTCCGACCTTATTAAACTTATTTAAGAACTACTCTTTTTGTTAAAACCGCTCCGTTATTCTGGATAATTTGAAGCAAGTAAACCCCTCTGTCAGAACCCAACCTCACAGACATGACCGGTGAAGCATTGTTTGAAAAATGATTTATATGCTGACCAAGTGCATTAATTACAGTGATTTCTTTTACACCTTGTGTGTTTTTCACATAAACGATTCCATCATTTGTAGGATTCGGATACAATGAAATCTCATCGATTTTTTTATCATCAACAGCCAGTGGAGTACAATCACAATCATGTGACCCAAGTGAAAACCAATTACCGAACAAAATAGGACCATTAGCCCCTTCAATCGTATCACCGTTTTGATCCATTACATAGGTAACTGCAGGAATGGAGTCCCATTCACCAAGTGGGTTGAAGTAAGTCGGATTTGCAGTAACCCCTTTTTTAATTCCTGACTTACGGATCAAAGAATGATCAATCGTTAACAAAACTCCAAGACCTGTATTGTGGGGAGCAGTAGAAGACCATGCTCCACCGCAGCTTGAACAAACCTGTCCTTGCTCATTCGCAGGATTTTCACCAATCTTCCCAAACACATCAATAATTTGAAAACCGGTTGCAGTTGTAATCGAATTGGTAGAAGGGCCTGTTAAGGTTCCTTTTGCCAATAACATTGCATCATTTCCATTCCAATAAAATGCACTACTAATGTTGTAATCCGGACTATAGAAACCGTCTGCACGAACTTCCAGGGAATCCCAGATCGGAGCTTCCTGCCCCGTACCACTTGGATCTCTTTTATCCAATACAGCTACAAAAACCCCATGAGCAGGAACAGTTCCACTTAACTGAACTGCGTTCGCATTCGTTGCAGTTGAAGAACCATTGGAATAACGAGCAACAAAGTACTCACTCAAATTTACTGCCTGACCTGTTGGATTGTAAATCTCCAACGCTTTATTATTTGACCAACCTTCAACATACTCCGAGATGAAGATTTTTGAACAATCCTGTGCATACGCAACAGAAGATAACATACCTAAGAATAGTAATGCTTTTTTCATAACTTACTGATTATTTGAATTGTAGATAAAGTACTAAGTAAAGGTATAACAAATCCACCCAGCCTGTTTGCTGAAAAATAGCTCCAAATACTTCGGGAGAAGTCTTTGCTATTATGGATGCGTTTCATTTCTATTTCATTATACCAAATGTTTTATTTCTAAATGGTTTCAGTCTGCATAAATCACAGCATCAAGGAGAACATCCAGAAATTTACGAGGCAAAGTTACGCGAAATAATCTATACTAACATTACATAATTGTTAACAATCAACTAAGGTTATACACGTTGATTTCATTCAATCAAACTCATATTAAACAAGCTGTTAACTATTTTACACCACTCATCAATAATTCACTCGTCAGGGAAAGCTTTTTAGTTATTTTTGCCCAAAACAACTATTTGTATGAGAATTAAATTATTCATTTCCTTTATTTGCATCATCTCATTCGGATATGCTCAAAACCTCAGCGTTGAAAGCATCTGGAAATCGGGTGAGTTTTATCCTAAGCGCATTGAAGGCTTTACAGCTTTAAGCGACGGACAGTCTTTCACTAAAATTGTTGAAGAGGACAAGAAATATTATTTAAAGAAATACCAGTTTAAAGATTACAAGGGTACAGGAACAGCTCTTGTCGATTTATCAGAAATTAAATTCAACGGTAAAACGCTTGAATTTGATGATGTGAAACTGAGTAAAAGCGGAAAGTGGTTGTTGGTTCAGACGAATACGAACTCTATTTACAGACATAGTTATTCTACCACTTATTACATATACAACATTCAAAGTAAAGAAACGCATAAAGTCCACAATGCAGAAGTTTCCCAAACACTGGGCACTTTCTCTCCCGACGAAACCAAGCTGGGATACGTTTCAGGCAACAACCTCTTCGTATACGATCTAGTGAATCATTCAACGAAGCAAATCACTTCCGACGGAAAATCAAACAGCATTATCAACGGAACAACCGACTGGGTTTACGAAGAAGAATTCGCCATCACACAAGGATTTGAATGGTCGCCCGATTCGAAGTATTTAGCTTTCATGCGTTTTGATGAAACGGATGTGAAACAATTTCAAATGGCAATGTATGGAAAACTATATCCGGATGAATATACTTTCAAATATCCGAAAGCGGGTGAAGCAAATTCAAAAGTAACTTTCCATATTGCAAACACTGAAACAGCAAGTATAAAATCGGTGAATCTTGGCGAGTACGAATATTTACCGCGCTTTCAATGGTCACCGATCAAAAACG
>CAMPIU010000317.1 GCA_946886545.1 uncultured Flavobacteriales bacterium
CTTGGAATTCAACACTCTTTACGCCAGCAAACGAAAAAGGCAGCCGGACAACCCAACCTTTCTTTGGCAGATTTTATTGCTCCGAAAGCAAGTGGAGTGATCGATTATATCGGTGCTTTCGTCGTTACGGCAGGTCACGGAATAGATGAGCATGTGAAGCGTTTTGAAGCAGATCACGACGATTACAACTCCATAATGATCAAAGCGCTTGCAGATCGTTTCGCCGAAGCATTTGCTGAATTTTTGCATGCAAAAGTAAGACGAGAAACATGGGGTTACGCGAACGATGAAACATTGGACAACGACGCATTGATCGCTGAAAAATACAAAGGAATCCGGCCGGCTCCGGGTTACCCTGCCTGCCCCGATCACACAGAGAAACCAAACCTGTTCAAACTGTTGAATGCCGAAGAGTTAAGCGGAGTTTCCCTTACGGAAACATTGGCTATGTGGCCAGCTGCATCTGTTTCAGGATGGTATTTTGCACATCCGGATTCAAAATATTTCGGACTGGGGAAAATAACTGTCGATCAGGCAGATAACCTCGCTGGTCGAAAAAACATGGATTTAAACGTAATGAAACGCTGGTTGTCAAGCAACCTTATGGATTAAATTTGCATCTTTACAAGGAAGATTAACACTTTAATTATCTAATTGTTAATAAATTAACAACGTAAGTAGGTTAATCTCACACAATGTGAACCTTGAAACATGCTAATATGCGTTTACTACTCTTATGTCTGTTAATTTCCTCATTCGGATTTTCCCAAACCCCACCAACTGCTCAATTCACTGCATCACCGCTAATAGTGTGCCTGGAACAAAGCATTCATTTCACTAATCAATCCACAGCAGGTAGTTCGCCAATAACTTCCTATTCCTGGGATTTCGGGGATGGGAATGCTTCAACCTCGCAGAACCCGGACCATACCTACAGCGCTCCGGGAACTTATACTGTCACATTAACAGTTCAGGCTTCGAACGGGCAGGCAGATTTCGAATTAAAAGCCGCTTATGTTAAAGTAAACCCAAAACCTGTATCAAATTTCACTACGACAGCAAACGGCTGCAGTCTTCCGGTAAGTGTAAACTTCGGGAATACCGCAACGGGAGCCGTTTCATATAATTGGAACTTTGGAAACAGCCAGACTTCGACTCTGCAAAACCCTGCCGCCGTCAATTACACCACTGCAGGAACTTATAACGTGACATTGATCGCAACAAACAGTTTTGGCTGTAAGGACACCATGATTAAACCGATTGTTATTTCCAATTTTCAAGCTGGGATAACTGCACCTGCAACTGCCTGTCAGAACACTCCCGTGTCCATCACAAATAGCTCCACGGTAGGATCAAACTCATGGACCTGGTCTTTTCCGGGAGGATCACCCGCAAATTCAAGCGCTCAAAATAATACGGTGGTTTACTCCACTCCCGGAACTTACACCATCAGTCTCACAGCCCAAAACACAAGCCTTGGCTGTTCAGGTGCTACCACTAAACAAATTACAATCTTACCGACCCCGGTACCATCATTTACAGCAAATCCGACTACCGGGTGTGCTCCTCAAGGTGTTACCTTCACAAATACAAGTCCGGCAGGAACAAATTTCCAATGGACTTTCGGAGACGGAACGACCTTTAACGGTCAAAATCCACCTGTACATACTTACCAAAGCAACGGAACTTACACCGTAACACTTACAATGACCGGTGCAAACGGATGCCCCGGATCTGTTAGCTTAAATGCTGTTACACTCACTCCTCCTTTGGCTGGTTTCACAAGTACAGATACAGCAGGATGTGAGCCGCTCACAGTCACATTTACCGATACATCATCGGCGAGTATTCCTATTACAAACTGGTTGTGGACATTTGGAGACGGAACAACATTCACCGGACAAAATCCACCTCCACACACCTATCCTTTAGGAGTTTATGATGTTACATTGACCGTTACTACACAAACCGGATGCCAGGGAACCGTTACGATTCCGGCATATATTGAAGTAGGAAAAGTGGATTTAGTCAATTTCACGCTCGACGAAACACCGGAGTGTGCCAAAAGAACCATTCATTTCCACAATCAATCCGTCGTATTAACCCCGCATACCTCCGATGAGGTTACCTATCATTGGGATTTTGGAGACGGAGGTAGTTCAGAAGAAGAAAACCCCGATTATTCCTATTCGCAGGATACCGGTTATTTTGACGTTACCTTAATTGTAACCTTCAGAGGCTGCAGCGATACTCTTACGATTCAGGATGCTGTATATATCAAAGCACCGATCAGCTTATTTTCTCCGGCTCAAACCCTATACTGCAATCCGGCAAGTTTACCGGTGAATGTTGTTGTAAATGATCAATCCATCATAGGAAAAATTCCGGATGACTGTTTGATGATCTGGCGCTGGGGAGATGGAGCGAACACCACCTTTGATGATCCGGACTTTGATGACGCTGATCTGGGAACCACTTCCCATAACTATGCTGCTTACGGAACTTATACCATTAAGCAGGTCATTTACAATTATACGACCGGGTGTTCGGACAGTACTACTCAAACAATACACATTTCGACCACAACTGCAGATATAGCAGGAGTTTCCAATGACAGTGTTTGTGTGAATTCATCCTTCTCATTTTTGGATAATTCCACATCCTCCCATCCTTTTGGAACCTATTCCTGGAATATGGGGAACGGACAAACTGTTACAGGTCCAAACCCAAGTTATGCCTATCCAAGTTTCGGAACATACTCCATTACTTTAACTGCAACGAATAGTGTTGGATGCGCAGATGATGATATCTTTGACCCGATGATTGCCCTGGCTCTTCCTTCGGCACAACTCACACCCGACGACAATGCAGGCTGTGCTCCTTTTGTGGTTACTTTCAGCAATGGATCAAGCTTACAAAACAACGGAGTCAATCTCGCATCCTTCCTTTTCACCTTCAATGATGATAATACTACTCAAACAACTACCAATGTCGGAACAACCGTAAATCACACTTATAATACGGAAGGAACATTTACTGCAACCATAGTAGCCACGGATCAATTCGGCTGCGTTTCTGCGCCGGCAAATACTACCGTTTCAATCACAAAGCCAACAGCGGTATTCACACTGGATTCGGTTGTTTGTAATCAGGAAAACGTAAGCACCGTAAACGCATCCTCCGGATTAGCTCCATTAAGCTTTCAATGGATTATTGACGGATCTCAGGTAAGTACTGCAACCGATTATGCAAATTCCTATAGTGAAAGTTTAAACAATTCCACATCGAGCTTTACACATGGCTACGTATTGATTGTTACCGATGCCAACGGCTGTAAAGATACATTGTCAGATTTGCTGACCATATCAACACCTGTAGCAATTCCCCTCTATTCTTTCAGCGGAGCTGCAACAAACGCAAATGGTGATTATTTATGTCCGCCGGTTTTCGCTACTTTAACAGACTCCTCCCTTTCTTATGGAAGTATTGCAAACTATAGCTGGATTTTCGGAGACGGAAAAACCTCTGTTCTTGAAAACCCAAATAACACTTATGTATTTCCGGGGACTTACAGTTTAACATTATCTATCACAGACGAATTCGGCTGTACATCAGACACCACTTACACAGACTATTTAACTATTTTCGGTCCTGTTGCAAACCCATCCTGGACACAAGATCTGAATGGTTGCGGTCAGGATGTCAATTTCACTATCGGAGCTTCAAGTTTCCTGGAAACGATTGTATGGAATCCGGGAGATGGTACAACTGTAAATGATTCGACGAGTTTCACACATACCTATCAAAATGTTGCTACTTATAATCCAACTTTAACAGTTACCGACAGCAATAATTGTGAGGTTGTTTATCCGATGAATCCTATTACCATTCCAGACATCGGATTGAACGCTTACTTCGTTGTAAATCCAACAACGATAGACTTAGGTACAACTATTGAATTAGACGATCAATCTTCAGGTGTAAACGGTATTTCGACCTGGACTTGGGATGTAAGTCCGAACCCTCAAACAATCAACAGCTCGGGAGCCTCGGTTTATACAAACTATTACACTCCAGGGTCCTACACCGTTATATTAACCATTGAAGATCCAAACGGCTGCTTTGATACTTATACAACAGTCATAAATGTAGTTGGAGATTTTGAAATGCCTAATATCATTACTCCGAACGGCGATGGGACGAATGAATATTTCTCTTTCAAATACGATATTTTCAAGTCTTTTGACATCGTTATTATCAATCGATGGGGAAATATAGTCCATGAA
>CAMPIU010000318.1 GCA_946886545.1 uncultured Flavobacteriales bacterium
GTAGTAAGAGAAAACGCAAGCAGGAAAAGTTGTATAAATCTGAACATGGTTGTATCTATCTCAATTTAAGAGGTTGCAAAGATAGTTTAAGATAGACTATTTTTAACTAAAATTAAAAAAGTGAAACATGCCATTCACACAACCAAAACCTGACTTTAAAAATAAAAATCAGTTAGTTACGAATTTAACAAGAAGTAAAAATCGTCGAAATAAAACAACTATTCAGCTAGTTTTAACTATTTTTCATCGATGATTAGGTGGTAATTCCGGATTTAATTTTGCTGCCCGGTCATGCATAACGATGCTTCCGGTAACTGCAACATTTAAGGAAGAATTTCCCGGAAGTTTGATGACTTTCCTGCATTTGGCCAAAACAGAATCGGGAAGCCCCTGATCTTCAGACCCAAGCAGGTAAATAGCGCGTTTAGGGTGTTCAAAATCGTGCAGAAATTCCGCATCCTCTGTAAGTTCAATGGCAATCAGGTGACAGTCGTAAGGAACATTCTCACACAAATCCTCCAATGAATCGTAATGAAAATACGGGATTCTGGCCCAGGTTCTTGTCACATCAGAAGACTGTTTTTTATAGCGCTTCCCTACGGTGAAAATATAAGAAGCTCCTAAAATATATGCTGATCTCCAGAGCGTACCGATATTGTGGTCCGTTTTCGCATTAAACACACCTATTGCACAATAGCCCTGAACATTTGAAGTTTTCATATTAAGCTGATGTGTTTTTTTCAGGATTCAATACATTACCGATGTGGAAAATTGCATCCCCTTTATTCACCAAAGGTGCTTCATTGGTACAAATGATATATCCTTTCGAATTGGATTTGATCTTGCGCTCTGTAGAACCATACGGATCACTGACCAAACCAAGCAAATCTCCTTGTTCTACATACTGTCCATTCTTCACTACCGAATGAAAAACCCCTGATTGCGGAGCTCTTAACCATTTCGAAGATTTAATAATGATCGGTTCATTTTCAACAGGCTCCAGCTTGAAATTCTTCATATGAAAATGATTCAAAATGCGCTGAATACCAAGTAATCCTTCTTCTACGATTGTCTCGTCAATAGAATTCGTTTTTCCACCTTCAAACAGGAGAATTTTCTTTCCCATTTTATTCAAAGCTTCACGAACAGATTTGGAAATATACCCTGAATGAACAATAAACGGCGGACTAAAAACTCGCGCCAGTTCCATACTGATCGGATCCGATAAAATACAACGAACCTGTGCAATATTGGAACGTTGTGCAGAGCCGGTATGAAAATCAATTACAATATCCACATTCGGCGCAATCTGATTCATAAACTGGTAAGCAAACTGACTGGCAAGAGAGCCGTTTTTAGAACCGGGAAAACTCCTGTTCAAATCTCTTCCGTCCGGTAATTCGCGCTTCAGGTTTAAGTAGCCGAAAATATTGAATACCGGCAGACAAATAATTGTTCCGGCAATCGGTTTGTTCCATTTCTTGCGAATCACTCTGCGGATGATTTCCATTCCATTGATCTCATCGCCATGCATTCCAGCCATCAAAAGCACGATCGGGCCGTCTTTTAATGATCTTTCAACAAAAACCGGTACCTGGACAGGAGTATGTGAATGTAACTTCGCAACATCCATGCTTAGTTCGACACTCTGGCCGGGTAGAATTTCTTTTCCGAGTATGTAGAACTTTCGAGCCATTTTTATTTTTTTACATTCTTCTCAATGAAAGCAATAATTCTTCCCGCAATATCAACCCCGGTAGCACGCTCAATTCCCTCCAGTCCGGGAGAAGAATTCACTTCCAATACCAATGGCCCGCGTGAAGACTGCAAAAGATCCACTCCCGCAACTCCCAAACCAACAGCACCTGCTGCTTTGATCGCAGTCATTTTTTCTTCCTCCGTCAATTCCAAAATTGTTGCAGTGCCCCCACGATGCAGGTTCGAACGGAATTCACCCTCCTTTCCCTGGCGTTTCATTGCTCCAACCACTTCTCCGTCAACTACAAAAGCACGGATATCCGCACCTCCGGCTTCCTTAATGAATTCCTGCACGATTACACGTGCCTTCAAACCGTTAAATGCTTCCAAAACAGATTGAGCCGCATTTTGATTCTCGGCCAAAACCACTCCCAAACCTTGCGTCCCTTCCAATAGTTTCAAAACAACAGGTGCTCCACCGGCAGATTCCACTACGTGTTCTACGTTACGGGAATAGTTAGTAAACACCGTTTTCGGAAGTCCTATTCCTTCTTTAGATAAAACCTGCAAACAACGCAATTTATCACGTGAATGCACAATTCCTCTCGAACTGTTTACCGAAAAAACATTCATCATTTCAAACTGACGAACAACCGCTGTACCGTAAAAGGTAACCGAAGCCCCGACACGTGGAATAACCGCATCAAAACCTTCCAGGTATTCCGATCCGTAAAATAAGGAAGGCCCTTTTTGTTCGATCTCGATGTTGCAGCGTAAATGATCTATCACATGCGCTTCGTGTCCGTGCTTTTCAGCAGCTTCAACAAGGCGTCTTGTAGAATACAATTGTGGATTGCGTGATAAAATGGCAATTTTCATTCTTTGTTCTTGAAAGGCTCATCCCTTTCCTTCGATAATATATAAGTTATTTATTCTCGTATTTGTAGGAACAGTTTGTTTTGGACGTGTCTATGAGAAAACGTTTATTCAACAATCTACGACCTAATAATATAGGATTTCGCAAACCGGTTCTTTCCGTCAGCGAAAATACGGTTTCATACGATTCTCCGAACAATTGAACAGTTCCTTTAACAAAATACCTTTCCTGGGCAATTCCGTTGGAGCTTTTGACAACCTTTGTTTTAAAATCGGCAAAAATGACCTCCTTACCGGTATATCCGGAAATTGCAGGATCTAAAAAAACCACCCGCAGCAGTTCTTTTCCATCAAATTCAATTATTTCAATCGATTGGCAATGCATGGAACTGGAATAAGCTCCCGAATCAATTTTCACCGGCACATTTTTCAACTCAAAACTGGGAAAAGAAACCAAATCCTTACGCCCAATTATTCTCTTATTCGTCGATTCCATATTTCTCGCTATCTTTGTAAAGAAGTTGTTATTCGATAATCGAAATTAGAAAAAAAGGGATTCCGAAAAGAAAAATGGCTTCAAATAAAAAAAAGTTAGGGGAATATATCATAAAATGAAAATTTATTCCTAATATTGCACCCCCAATTATGGGATAGTGAAAGAAAATTAGAGTCATGGATTTTATCAGAGAGCTTCAAAAAGAACTAGTAGAATTGAAAGAATTCCCAGCATTTGGCGCTGGAGATACGGTTACAGTATCATACAAAATTAAAGAAGGAAACAAAGAGCGTATTCAGCAGTTTCAAGGTGTTGTTTTACAACGTCGCGGACAAGGTACGACTGAAACGTTTACAGTTCGCAAAATGTCAGGAAACGTAGGAGTTGAGCGTATCTTCCCTATTTCTTCTCCTTTCATTGATACTATTACCGTTAACAAACGTGGAGCTGTACGTCGTGCACGTATCTTCTACTTCCGTGGTCTTACTGGTAAAGCAGCGCGTATCAAGGAAAAAAGAAGCTTCTCTCACTCATAAGCCGAAGATTAAATCTCAATATATCGACCCCGACCTCGCCCTGCGAACGTCGGGGTTTTTTATGCCTTATTGTTGTTTGGCATCAACTTTGTTAAACCGGTCACATGAGATTAATTCCAGGCATTCTACCACTTTTGTTTATTCAGGCTTGTACCGGACAAAATGATACTGCTGAGCAGACCAAGCCTTTGGTTAAAGCTGAAAAGATTCCCGAATCAAATCCCATCCAAGACTTATACGACCGTTACAGTGAAAACAGCGGGTCAAGTATTTCCAGTGGCACAGTGAGCAACGGAAGCTTAAAAAACGGAAAACTCTTTCCATTCAAAGGTCCCAACTTTATTTATTTCGATTCCACCAGTTACCTTAACAAACATGCATTTACGCATGAAAAAGTATATCAAGCGGTGCTGGATACTTACCACCAGTTCGAAACTGCGCTTCCCGGGTTTGAATTCGGACTCATGGAATGTTCCAATGAACATGGCGGTAAGATCTGGCCTCACCGGACGCATCAAAACGGTTTGAGTATCGATTTCATGTCACCGCTTCTCAAAAACGGAGTTTCTTCAACAGATTTCAATAGCATCGGCCTTCCTCATTACCTGATGGATTTTGATGAGAATGGAATTTACACTGAAGACCGCAA
>CAMPIU010000319.1 GCA_946886545.1 uncultured Flavobacteriales bacterium
ATAAACGTTGTACACGAAATTAATCCGCTTTTTTGAATTTGGGAAATCTTTATGTGTTAAAGGTCTTTGTTTGAGTATTAAATCAAATTCTTCAACGGAAAGTTGTAGTTTTTTGCGGATAAATAGTTTCTCTTTTTCAATTGTTTCCGGATCGTATGGAAGTGACTTGAGCCGTTCCAAAGCTTCTTCGCGGGTAATTTGATTGGAGCATATCTGTGTGGAGAAAGTGGCAAGCCGGTAATCAAATCCGTATTTTACGGGCATAATGTATGACTGCCAAAAACGGGTGTATCGGGATTCATGGTGCTTTCTGTCCGGAAATTGGCACCCTAATTCCTTTTCCAAAATAAATCGCGCCTCGTCTTTGTGGTAATTGGTAAAATTTAAAGGATAATAAGTCTTGATTCCTTTGACCATTTTATAATAGAACTCATTCCAAAGACCGAATCCGGGTGTTTTTTCTCTTTGTACCTTGCTGAATTTCCGGACGATATAACGATAAAGCTTCATGTCCTTCATAACATGATATCCCCATTGAAGCGGAAGAATTCCTTCTGAGGAATAATTTCCTCCGGAAAGGATTGTTTTTACACCGTATTTTTCTGCTATCTGATGAAGAGCTGCCGGAATAGCCAAATCTGTCGGGATTTCAATATCGACAATTGAAGATCTCAAAAAGGCCAGTTGAATCTCTCTGAATTCCGACCAGTCGAGTACGATAGTTTCAAGGTCAAGATCCAGCTTTGTAGCAATAGTATGAATGTTTTGAACGGCAAGTTCGGTATTCCATCCGTTATCCAAATGTACCAAAAGCGGATTCAATCCATTGATTTTTGCATAATAGGCCGTATAGCAACTGTCAACACCACCGCTGATACCAATAATTGAATCGTAAGATTTTCCTTTTCCTTTTGATTTGATCTGATCGATAAGATCCCGAACCTTTTCCTCGTTTTTCTTTGGATCATCAAATAAGGGATTAATACGCAACATGTAATCCGTGCAATGATTACAAGTACCATCTTCATTAAAAATGATATCCGGATCACTTGTATCCATGACACATCTTACGCATCGTTGATATTGGGAATCAAGCATAGGTACAAATTTAACGGCATCTGCTTATGAACAGGTATTTTTTGTAGACTAAAAAATAAGTAGACGCGCCGGATGAATATTTGACAAGATTAAGTGAACGTTTGGAGGAGCTAAAACAAGAGGTGCTTCAGAGTTGCCCAGAAGACTCTTTGCATTAAGGCACTTTTGTGCTCATGGAGTGCCTTTCGAAGATAGAAAACCCCTTTTCGTTTATGGTTATTGTAGGCCAGATCTACAGCCAGGATTAAGTAGTTTCTCATGATGAAATAATGATAATCAATCCCTAAATATGTCTTCAGTTCCTCATTTTGATCGATGTATTTTAGAAATGTGAGAAAACGGGTTTCCAATTTTACAGGATCAGTCATCGTATTTACACTTCTTTCACCGTGTTGGATCAAAAAAGAGGTGATTTCGGAAGATTGGTGAAACGGATACTTCGCTAATAAGCGCAGCCATAATTCATAATCTTCGCTGGCACTCAATGCACGATCTTCGATGAAGGGATTGGCCAGGGCGATGTCTTTCCTTACAATTACCGGATTGCAAGCCAGGTAATTACCTTCGATCAGGAAATTCTTTCTTTGTTTTTTGCCGGGTGGGTAAGTAAATCCAACCGGAGTGATTTTTCCACTGACAGAGTCTTTGATTTGATACATGAGGTTCAGTACCTCCGGTTTTCCGCGATTCAGATGAAGTTCCTTGGCGAGTTCTACATGATTAGGCAGCATTTCATCGTCACTATCAAACCAATTGATGTAATCTCCTTTTGCAAGCTCTGTTCCTCTGTTCCGGGCTGCACCACGTTCACTATTCTGAATGGGGTAATAACTTACTTTTTCGGAAAGATAGGGGCGAACAATTTCCTCTGTATTGTCTGTGCTCCCATCATCAATAATAATGACTTCAAAATCATCACAAGATTGATTCAAAACACTTCTCAGAGTATGCTCAATCAGATGTGCGCGATTGTATGTGGGAATGACGATTGTAAGAAACATCTCTTAAGACCTGTAAAGTTTTTGAAGGTTACGGATATAATCCTCAAAGCTAAACATTCGGGACACACTTTGAAATCCTTCAGCCGATAATTTTTCGCGAAGTGAGAGATCATTCAATAGGCGCAACATCGCCTTATAAATTGCATTGGAATCCTTGAAAGGAACAACCAAAGCATTTTCCTCATGAACGATAAATTCCTGTGCCACTCCGCTTAAAGTAAAAACAGATGGAATTCCGGCTGCCAATGCTTCCACATAAGTTTGGCCGAATGCTTCACAGCTTGGGTTAACCGGGACATGAATGTATATATCGAACAATTGATAGAGATCAAATCCATTGTTTTCAAAAGGCACGATGCAAATGTTTTTTGCCGGGATAAGGTTTAGTTTATTTTTTATTTCTACGGAGTAATCTGCGTTTTCTGAGGCTCCGAACAAATACAACCGCGCATTCGGATAATCGCTTAACAGGATCTTAAAAGCGTCTATGCTATATTGAATGCCTTTTAGTTCAAGCCAGCGGGAAATGATTCCGATGTTCGGATGGAAATTTTCAGGGTTGTATTGCTCTTTTATTCGGTCAGTTTCAGAAGTGTCCGGATTCGAAAAACGTTCCAGGTTAAACCCGTGATGAATGATTACTCTCTTTGATTGTGAAATGCCTTGGTTTTCCAGCAAGTGATCTATGTTTTTGGAAATTGCAACAATTTTCGTTGCTAAGCGATTTTGAATGCGATCGATCAATCTTTCTTTCCAATGCAGTTTTAATGGTTCCCCGGAATGTCGGGTATAAATCCGGGTTTTCACTCCTGCGAGTTTTGCGGCCCATAATCCGATCCAATTTGCATGAGCCAGGTGACAATGAATCAGCTCAACATTTAATTGCTTTAAAATGGTTTTACATTCCCGAATGGCTTTTCGAGACTTTAATAGTGAATCGGTTTCGAGTGTGTAAACTACGAAGCCGTTTTCTTTTAAGAAATGATGAAGTTTTTTGCCGGTACAATTGATCAGAATATAAGAAGCATCCATTCCTTTATTTCTAAGTGCAAGCGCCGTTTGTTCAAAATAAACCGCCTTATCAATGTCTGATATGATGTAACAGATTTTCAAGTTCGTGGTTTACAGATTATATCAAAATGGGAATTTTTCAACACTGTTTCTTTTGTTATCAACTCACCTGTTTCAGCATGTTCTATTTCATACCTATAGGATTCTAAAAACTCAATGAAACTTGCGGCGTTGCTTCCCTGTTCCATGAGATTTGAGTCATCCAATTCAATAAAAAGCATGGGCTTGTAAGTTGTCAGTAGGTTGTCAGCACCTTTCAGCACTTCGTGTTCATAACCTTCGACGTCAATTTTAATAATGGAAACACTTGATAGTTGATTTTCCTTTGCGAATGAGTCCAATGTTGTGATACTGATCCTGTGAGCAGATTTTTCCGGGTCGGAAGTTACACGGTTCATTCCCGGATTTCCAATTTCACGTTCTTCAAAATGCACTTCTCCTTTTTCGGAACCTAGCCCAAGATTTAAAAAATGAATATTTCCGAATGAATTAAGTGCTTCATTTAATTTCAGATTCTGAAAAGTAAGAGGATGCGGCTCAAAACCGAAAATAACGGCATGGGGAAATCGTTTGGCAAAACCAAAAGAAACCTCCCCGATATTTGCCCCGACGTCAATAACAGTAACAGGATCGGGATGCAAATGAAACAGTTTCTCTTTGGATATTTCTTTAAATCCGAAATAAATATTCCAATCGACAATATTTGCGAGGTTTAATTTGTACTGGATACCGTTTCGTTTTACTTGTTTATAAGAAGGATCTTTGTAACTATAGTGGTTTGGTGTTAACCTGGTAATCCAGGTTCCATAGGTTTTATCTTTCACCAATTGATACCAGATCTTTTCCAATAACGGAATTTTCAGGATTGAACGTAAACGATCTTTGCTGTTCATTAGGAATCCAATTGCCAGTTAGAGATTTGATCCAGGGCCGAATGATGGATGAAGAGCGCATTTCCATAATGGCAATTGGATTGGATGCCAATGTGAGATATTTCGTACAAACCAAAAAAAGTAAAGCCGGCTTTTTCGAGGGTGTCAAAAACTTTCATGAAGGAACTGTTGTGCTGGTTTTCAGA
>CAMPIU010000320.1 GCA_946886545.1 uncultured Flavobacteriales bacterium
ATATGGCTCTTATAAAATCGTGCAGAGGGATTGAACCTCAATTCGGGGAAGATGTTTACCTGGCAGAAAACGCAACAGTAGTTGGTGATGTAGTAATGGGAGATCGTTGCTCTGTTTGGTTCAATGCAGTTATTCGGGGAGATGTGAATTCAATTCGTATGGGTAACCAGGTGAATGTGCAGGACGGAGCTGTGATTCATTGTACCTACGAGAAAACCAAAACTACTTTGGGAAACAATGTTTCGATCGGACACAATGCCTTGGTTCACGGATGTACCGTTGAAGACAATGTTTTGATCGGCATGGGTTCTATTGTTATGGATAATTGTTATATCGAATCCAATTGTATTATTGCTGCCGGAGCTGTTCTACTCGAAAATACGCGTGTGGAAGCATGGAGCGTATATGCAGGAATTCCCGCGAAAAAGGTTAAGACTTTGTCTCCGGAATTATTCGAGGGAGAAGTTCAGCGAATTGCAAATAACTATGTGATGTATTCCGGTTGGTTTAAGTGAAAGCAAGCTCAATAGTTCAAAATTATTGACTCTAGGAACTGTTGAATAAAAAAGCACCCGCGTGAACGGATGCTTCTTGTCTGGCTTGGATTTTGGGTTTTGATTTAGATTGCCAGGTAATTCTTTAGATCATCGGATGTTTTTACTTTGTCGGTGATATTTTCCATCAGGAATTCGGGTTCCTTTACATTTAAATTTAGCTGCTTGTCTTTTTCTGATCTAAGTGCATAAACTTCTCCGTCCTGAGTAAACAGTAAGAAAATGTTTTCTCCTTTTGAATTGCAGGTCACTTGTTTCGGTCCGAAACTGAAAGAGGCGTTTACATTCTTATCGATCAGACAAACAATGTTTTGATTTTTAATATTTTTTTTGCTGGAGGCATCCAGGTATTTAGGTGAAATAATTGTTTGATTTGCGATCCTGAAAACCTGGTCACAGTTGTAAACACCGAATTTTGATGAGCTTAATCCCATTACAAGGTTCGGATATTGATGGCCTTTTATACTTCCTTCGATCAGAATGGAATCTGAAGCAGTTTTTGCATCCGCATAAGAATCTGGTGCCACCCCTCTTCTAAATCTAAAAGTTTTCTTATCAAATGATTGCCCGCCCTTTGTAACGGCCACATTTTCTTCTTTAAAAACAGCTTGCTGTCCAAATAAATCTTTTCTCAAAACAGTCCATTCACCGCTTTGGTCATCCATTTGATAAAAGTTAACACCTGCTTCATTTTTTGTGCAGTTGAAATCAATTGTAATGTCTTTTTGGAGTGTTAATTTCTGACCGTCCTTCGTTCCGCGTATTTCGTACATTCCTGCTGAGTTGAAAAGATAGGATCCCGTTTTGTCTTTGAATTCCATCGGGAGTCCTGAGAATAAGATCTCAGCTGGGTTGCGGTATTCGGTATAACTCACTGTATAATTTCCAAAAACAGGCTTTCCGTTTTCGTAAACAACAGCATTTGCCGGTATGTGAATTTGACTCCCGCTTGGATGAGAGAAAACACCACCTTTTGAGTTGTCGATTGTAAAACGGCTTGGCAGGTTTCCTTTATCTTCTCGATCAATACGTGAAAAAGCTTCTTTGTCGGGTTCTTTGTCTGTGTAAATCCGGAATCCATGAAAGTAGGTCTTTGCTTCTTCTCGTGTTGTTGCGCCTGTTTGTTCAATCCAAACTATTTCCGGTTGGTCCGTTTGAAGTTTGGGAAGCAGCTGGTAAAGCCGGTACATCCGGTCTTCATTCAATTGGTTCTGATCAAAATCCGCACTCTCTTTGTAGCGGGTATATACCAATTCAACGCGCCGGATCTCTTTGGATTGTAACTCTTTCAGGGATTTCGATTGAGAAAGCGTCTCATGTGAAAAGGTGCTCGGAATCTCAATACAATGTTCTTCTTTAGGAGCAATTTTTGATATTTCCAATTGCTCATGACTTGTTTGCGAATAACTTATCGATGCAATTAACAATAAAGTCGCTATGATCGGTATTCTCAGTTTCATACGCTTAAATTTTGAAGGTTACAGGGTATAATGTCGAAAAATCAAAAAAGTAAACTGGAAAACTGATTTATATTCTGAATTAAGAATCGAAAGAGCTGTATTTTTGGATTATGAAAGAAATAGAATCAAAAGAAGATGTGACATTATTGGTAGAAACCTTCTATCAAAAATTAGTGAAGGATGATTTGGTTTCCCATTTTTTTTCGCAGCTCAATTTAAAAGAACATTTGCCACGTGTGATTCAGTTTTGGAGTTTTATTCTTTTGGATGAAGCAGGTTATAGCGCCAATATGATGGAGAAACATGCAAAACTCGATTTGAATGAGGAATCATTTGACCGCTGGTTGAAACTCTTCCATGAAACAGTTGATCAGTTTTTTACCGGTGAAAAAGCAGAATTGGCAAAGCAGCGATCATCACTGATTGCCTGGACAATGAAAACGAAGTTTATTAAATGATTGAAAATTTAGAATGGAGAATTGAAAAGAGAGGTTTTAACTTTAAAAGACGAGTAATTGTTCTACTAACTATTTCTCAAAAACTTTTCAATTTTCACATTTTCAATTGAAATCAACGCAATAGCGAAACATGCCCGGTGATTATCTCCGCATTTGCATAAGGTGCGCATGAAACATAACGGATCAAATAATTGTAGACATCGTCTTTACAAGGAATGCCATTGAAAGTTCCGTCCCAGCGTTCTTCGGTATTTGTGGTGTGAAATACTTCTTGTCCCCAGCGATTAAAGATCTTCATGTCCCATTCAACGGGATCTAAACCAAGTTTAGGATAAAAATCATTGTTGTGTTCATTACCGTCAGGGGTAAAGGTGTTTGGCACATAGACAACAAATGGTTCGATCGAAATACCAACAAAAGCAGTATCGCGGCAGCCAAATTCATTAAACACTATTTGACGGGGATAATGCATGCCGTCTGTGAAGTAAGTGTGTGAAGGATTGGGATCGGTACTTCCGGCACCGAGTTCACCGAAGGAATAACTGATCTGGCTCGCACCTTGAGATAAATCGGTAAACTGAATTCTTGAATCACAAATAGTTGTTTCTGTTCGATCTACAGAAAAGCCGGCAATCGGTTTAGGACGGATTGTACTGAAATCTTGTTGGAGCAGGCTAAAGGTATCCACACAACCAATTGTAGAAATAATAGTCAGCTCAACAGAATAGGTTCCTGCATTTTGGTAAATGTGAAGCGGGTTTTCTTCAGTGCTTGTACCTCCATCACCGAATGTCCAATAGTATAATAAGGGAGCCTCGTAATGGCTCAGATTAATGAATTGCGCAGGATAAGGCTCACATTTCAATTCGTCACTAATCGTAAATCCGATGGTTGGAACGGAAAAAATAAAAATCTGAGATTGTGCGCTTTCAGAACAGTTTAAGAAACTTGCAGTAAGCGTAACGGGAAACACACCCGAAGTATCAAAAACCACATTATTTACATTTAAAGTCGTTGCATTCGTTGGATTCGCATGACTTCCAAAATCCCAGGAATAAGCAGTGATCGAAGGCCCGGCAACATTTCCAACAAAATTAAAACTGTTCGTGCTTACGCAAAGTGAATCATTATGTGTGAAAGAAACATCCAATGGTTCGTAAATCGTAATGTTTTGAACCATCGTATCCGTACAATTCGGTCCGCTGCTCGCAATGAGTGTAATCGGGTATGTTCCTTCGGCAGGGAAGGTGTAAGTTGGTGAAACAGCAGTACTCACATCCGTTATAATTCCGGGAACGCCGAAATCCCACGAATAATTGGTCGAGCCACTTGAATTATTGACAAATGTCTGCGTATATCCCATACACTCGTGATTGGGCTGGAATCCAACTTGCGGGTCCGGTTTGTCAAAGAAGAAAATGGGTTTTGATATGGTATCGGCACAAACGCTGTAACTTCCGATCAATGTAACTACGTTACCGGTTGCTGAAGTGAATGCAACATTGGATACATTTGGTGTAGTTGCTGTTGAAGGAGTTGCATTCGGTCCAAAATCCCAACTGAATTGGGTTGTAGGAGGGCCATTGATGATCTGACTTTGAAAATCCAGTGTATTATCAATAAAACAGGTAGAATCAATAAAACTGAAATCAACATTGAATGGATTTTCTAATATCAGGTCCACGTAAGTGGTATCCGTACATGGCCATCCCGGATTGGCAACCAGCATTACGTGGTAAGTTCCGGGTTGTGGAAATGTATAAGTT
>CAMPIU010000321.1 GCA_946886545.1 uncultured Flavobacteriales bacterium
GCCAAAAAGTAAGATTGATCTAAGAATTGAGGGTTGTGCTGTTTACTAGTCAATCCCCCCCTCAAGGGGAGAATTGATTCACTTCCTCCCTTGAGAAGAGAAAGCACTGTTTTCGAAGACCGAAGGGAAAGACCGAGGAGGGTGGCTTACGAAGTAATAATTTTCGGCGAACAGTAAAACAAAAAACCCTCCCGATGAATTCAAGAGGGTTTAGCAGCGTGTAGGTATTTTATTTCTTTATCAGTAATTGCTTTGTAATAGTTCCTTCGCGTGAAACTACTTTCAACCAATAGATTCCCTCAGCTAGTTCCCTTACATTTACGATGAATGAGCTACTGGTATTTTGCTGTGTGAACAAAACTTGACCGTTGGATCCGTAAACAATGGCTTCCGATCTTTCCACGTTCGTTTCAACAAAAACGGAAGCAGAAGCAGGGTTCGGATACATCGAATACTCGAATACCGTATTTTCTTCCAAACCTAAACAAGGGTCGGAAATGATTACTACTGTGTCTTTGTCCTGGCAACCGTTGCTGTTTGTAACTGTCAGAATATAAGATCCTGCCTGAACTCCGGTTGTGTTTTGGGTTGTTGCCCCGTTGTTCCAGTTGTAGCTGGTGTATCCTCCCGGACCATTCAGATTAACCGGGAAGTGATTTGAACATAAGGTCATGTCTGCTCCCAGGTTGATAGAAGGGTTCGCGTTTAAAGTTAAAACTACGGTATCCAGGTCTACACATCCGTTTGCATCGGTTCCGGTGACGATATATGAACCGGCAGTTGTTGCATTAAATGTTACCCCATTATTGATACCGTTATTCCAAATCAGGGTAGGAGCTCCGGTTGCAGTGAATGTAACAGCAGTTCCGATACAAACCATTTGGTTCGAACCGGCATCTACAATTGGAAGTGTATTTACCGTTACGGTCACCGTATCCGAATTCGTACATCCGTAAGTATCCGTCGCAGTTGCGATATAGTCCATAGTTGTACTCGGGAAGAAATCTACACTATCCTGTATATTGTTGTTCCATGTAATGGTTTCGGAAGCTGTTGCAGCTAAATTCACGGTGTCTCCGATGCAGATTGCGATATCAGAACCGGCAGCAATGCCTGGTAATACCAATACTCGGATTGTTTCAGCTAAAGTGGTGTCGGCACAAGCTAAAGTGGTATTTGAAACGTATACCCGGTAATTTCCGGCTTCCGTTACGTTCAATGAGTTGCCGTTTTCACCTGCAATGATTTGATCATCTTTCAGCCATTGCACGGTACTTTGAGCATTTCCGGGAATAGTTAGAGTAACTTGATCACCGGCACAGATAGAATCTGTAGGAAGGTCAATTGTTGCTCCGGCTAAATCAACACAGGTATTGATATCAAAAATTGAAAGAGTAGAACTAATCTCATTTGCTAAAATCACGATGTCATTTCCTGTTGGTGAATCTTCTTTTTTAATAATGATAATACCTTCCGCCCCGCGATCCGGACCATTGGAAGCAACAGATCGGTTGTTGTAGTAACCAACATAAACCGGCGTACTTGGAACATCAACGTTGAATAACATGACCCCACCAACACGTTCTAATGAAACGAATAAGTAGTGGTTTCCATTAATAAAAGCGGTAGCAACACCTTCCGGTTCCGGACCTTTGTCATCCGAACGGTTTTTTGCTGTTGCAGCTCCCGAACTGTTGCTTGCGTTGAATAAACCACTCAATGTCGGGTGATTGGAAGTAATTTGCTCGATTAAATCTTTTGAGTCAAAAACCAAAGCCCCGGTTTGTGCATTCCAAATGGAGAATGAGCGGGTACCGAGTGTCTGAAGCTCGTCTTTATCACCGTCGCCATCCGTATCACCGGTTGCCTGAACAACATTCAACCGACCTAAGAATTGATTGTGTTTTAAGATGTTTTGATCCGGGAAAGCTACAGGATCTAAGGATGTAGCTGATATGCGGGCTACATCTGTGACAGCCGTATATTCGCGTGCATCACCCTCATTTGCCGAGAAAATATATTCAGCTCCGCCAATAGAAGCATGAGCCAGGGCATCCGGCATGAATAATCCTTTAACCGGAGCAGAAGCAATGAAAACTCCGGCAGTTTGATCTGATGCATCCAAACCGCTATTTCCGTTTGCATAATTCATTGTTCCCAATGGGCGAATTTCACTGACAGTTCCGGTAGCAATGTTAATTACTGCCATTGCATTGTTTTCCTGTAATGAAACATAGGCAGTTGAATTGTCTTCCGAAAGGGTAATATATTCCGGCTCGAAATCCTGTGCTGCAGAACTTCCAGGGCCAAAAATTCGGATTCCCTGGGAACGCAAAACAGCTTCCTGACCATTGAAAGACTGGAAATTCACCATCGTTACATTTGCAGCGGTAAGTGCAGCATAACCTCCTGTAACATCCACAATTCCGACAGTACCTTCGGGGTCAAGGGAGTAATCTGATTTCGGTTCACCCTCACAAGCCACCAGAATTTTGCTATGATCATGGTTGAATGTGATCATATCCGGCATTGCTCCGACAGGAACCTGGGAAATAAAGGTTCCATTCTCATCCAGGAAAACAATGTTCCCATTTGCCTGGGGATCCGTATTTTCCATTGCACAGGCAACAACGCCATTGTGAACGGTTAGTGAATTGATATTCCCATAGGATGTGATAGAAATAGAATTTAGCAAAGCTGGAGTTGAAGGATTCGAAAGATCCACAATATCTATTTTTTCACCTATGGAATTGGCAATGTATAATTTATCTGTTGTCGGGTCAAAAGCAACTATTTCAGCAGAGTTTGTTCCTTCTGTGCCATTGGAGAAACTTGAAAGTAGGTTGAGACTCAATTCGTTGTTTGGTGTTGGCGCCTGGTAGTCATTATCTTTGATGTAAATGATCTGGAATGAGCTTGTTCCGATGACAGCGTTTTCCAAAGCGCTCATTTTTAGGATCACTTTTTCCGTTCTTTCCGCAAGTGCATCATCATGAATGGTTAAAGCTACGTTTTGAGTTCCGTTAAAACCTGCTGGAATGACCACTGTATCTTCAGCCAAAGTAAAGTCAATAAGATCAGTAGCATCCGTATAAACCGAATAACTCAAAATAACTTTTGCCGGGTAGATATTCGAAGAGGCAGAAGTAACTCCGATGTTTACGGTTCCCGCGTTCTCAGTGAAATTCTGAGTCACTGCCGAGAATGTAAATGTTCCAGGAGGCGGAAGTAAATTGAGTGTAGAAAGGTTGTCTAAAGTTGGTGTTACAACTGACCAGGTGCGAACACCGGTCCAAACTTCAGTTTGGGTATTATACGATCCGGCTGCACGAATAGATTGATCTCCGCCCGGATCACCTGCAAAAAATGAAGTAGTTTGAAGTTTTCCTCCACTGTAAAGGTCGTTGACAGGTAATTGATATCCGTCTGCACCTCCATTTAGAACAGCTGTTCCAAGAGCTGTTCCATAGAATAAGGCATCTACGGGAACGGTAGTGTTTGTTAAGGAAGCAACCGGTAAATTGAAAACTGCGATTCCATCTCCATTGGATCCGCCATTTCCAATAATCCCGCCGGAAGCTGCTGTACCGAATCCATCTCCTCCGGTTGTTGCAGTATTGATTACGCGAATTTTGGTTCCTGTTGGTGCCATGGAGCTTCCTCCCACATAAACAACATCTCCGCGGTTTACACTTCCTGTATTGATTTGGAAAGCGTAAGTAACTGTTCCACCTTCAATCCATCCGTTCAAAGTCGCTGCTGAGTTATTACAAACTACAGTATAAGGTGTTGAAGCGAAATTGATATTGCTCGTAGCAACCAATTCGATCCATTCAAAAGGAGAATCAGAGCCGCTCGGATTTGGTAGAATTTCTGAAATAAGGAGTCCCGGATTTTGAGCAAAACTGTTCATGCCCATTAAAACGGTCCCGATTAGGAGTAATGTTTTTTTCATTGCTGTATAAACTTTCGACAAAGTTCTATTCAGCATGTAATCAGAAATAAGGGATAAAATAACTTTTGTGGTAAGATTGGGTTGCGGAATTGTAAACAGGTTAAAGATCGGATGAAGAAAATAGTTAAAGTGAAAATACTGTTTTCAGAGTTCAGTCATCATTTCTTAATGTCTCAGAAAAATATTTCAGGTGAGTTAATTAAACTTCCCCTTTGGAGGGCGATTTCCTATTATAAGGCACAATTGCTTTTCGCAATTGAACGAGGATCTGAAA
>CAMPIU010000322.1 GCA_946886545.1 uncultured Flavobacteriales bacterium
CTGAATTTATGCTGTTCCTGGAGTTGTGTGATTTCCGATTTCTTTTGTTCGCTCCATTTTTTGGAATCTGCTTCTGCATTTCCAATAATATCTTCCGACATATTGATATAAAGCTTTTCTTCAGGCGCCATTTTCCCTTTCCGAATAGATCTGTAAAGGATGCGCAGTCGATTGTATATAAACTTTCTGAAAAGAAAATAAAATGCTATAAAAGTAGCTAATGCTCCAAAAAGAATGATGGTAACAAAGGCACCTGCCGGGAGCGGATAGAAGAAATGAACAACAAGCAGAATGAATGCTAAGCTGGATGCAACGATGATACTTCCCAGGAGAACAATGGTAAACGGATTTAATTTTTTCACTTTTCAGAAAATGTATAACCAACACCTTTAATGGTACGAATATACGATTCTCCTAGCTTTTCTCTTAATTTTCTGATATGTACATCGATCGTTCTTTCACCGACAATTGTTTCGTCTCCCCAAACTGTAGTGAGTATTTGTTCTCGTGTAAATACCTTTCCGGGTCTTGATGCAAGCAGTTCAATCAGTTCAAATTCTTTTTTAGGTAATTGAATTTCTTCGTCATTCATATATACGAGGAATTTCTCACGGTTAACAGTAATGGATGATGTTTTAATTTCCGATTCACCTCCATTGATGCGACCGGCTCTTCTAAGCAAGGCTTCCACTTTTGAGATCAATAACCGGGGTCTGATCGGTTTGGTAATGTAATCGTCCGCTCCGGCTTCGAAACCGGCCACCTGTGAATAATCTTCAGCCCTTGATGTTAAGAAAGCGATTAAAGGAGAGTTTAACTGAAGTTCTTGTCGAATAGTCTGACAAGCTTCAATTCCGTCCATTCTAGGCATCATTACATCCATTAAAATTAAATCAGGAGAAACTTTTTGCGCCATTTCAACTCCCTCGAGTCCGTCATTGGCAACAAATACTTTATATCCTTCCCGCTCCAGATTATACTGTAAAAATTCCAGGATATCTTTTTCGTCGTCCACTAAAAGTATGGTTTGTCCCTTACTTACCTGCATTGTGCTCCTTGTTAAAGTTTGAGCAAAAGTATCTTTGATAGTTTCCTTTATAATTACTGCTGTGTTACGAAATAATTAATTAATACGAGGTGGATTATTTAAATGTTAAGGTTTGAGTAAGCGAAGTGAGTGCTTACCGAAGCAAAAGGATTGATTAACTTTGTGCTATGACATTTCGATATGCCCTGGAACTCGCTTATCGCGGAACAAACTATCATGGTTGGCAAATACAACCGAATGCCTCTTCTGTGCAGGAAGAAATCGAAAGACGATTATCTCAGTTAATGGGAAATATTCCGGTTTCGGTTGTAGGTTGCGGCAGAACGGATACAGGTGTACACGCCTCTTATTATGTCTTGCATTTTGATGCTGTTAAGGAGCTGGATTCAAATCAGCTGGTATATAAGCTGAATAAAATGCTTCCTGATGATATAAGCGTTTTTTCTGCTCAGCAGGTAGGTGTGGATTTTCATGCGCGTTTTTCGGCAGTAATGAGAACCTATCATTATTTTATTCATCAAAAGAAAGATCCTTTTTTACTGGATAGTCACCATCTGGTTTCGGAGCTTGATTTTGATGCCATGAATCGTGCTGCAGGCCTATTATTGGGAAAACAGGATTTCACTTCTTTTTCCAAGCTTCATACAGATGTGAAAACAAATATTTGTACCGTATATGAAGCAAAATGGAGTCAACTGGCAGAAAAAAGCTGGTGTTTCGAGATAAAAGCGGACCGTTTTTTACGAAATATGGTACGTGCAGTGGTTGGAACTTTGCTTGAAGTTGGTTACGGCAATTTGAACGAAAAAGATATCGCACAAATAATTGAATTCAAAGACCGGGGAGAGGCAAAACTATCGGTTCCGGCAAAAGGTTTATTTTTGGTAGATATTCAATATCCGGGAAACGTGTTTTTGAAATCTATAAGCACTGATTGAGATGGGAATTAACAGGGTTTTGTTCGGATTGCTGATATGCTTTTTTTCAGGTATTTCATACTCTCACCATATCGATTGGCAACCTTCCTACAGAATATTTTCCATTAAGGAAGGTTTACCGAGTTCCGAAACCTATTTTGTTCACCAGGATCGTAAGGGATATATTTGGTTTTGTACGGACCGTGGGGTAGTAAAGTATGATGGTTTTCATATGGAAGTACTGACGACCAAAAAAGGGCTTCCGGATAATGTGATTTTCTGGATCTACGAAGATTACAAAGGAAGAATTTGGTTTGTGAGTTACAATGGTTTGTTGAGTTATTACGAAAATCACCGGGTCGTAAAATACAAGTACAATCACTTGATATCCAATTATATTGGAAACAACCTTTATCCTTATAAGACCTTTTCCGTAGACCAAAGGGACAATGTGTTTTTTAGTTCCGGGAATAATGGCATCCTGAAAATTGATTCGAAAGGAAAAAGTCAGATATCAACGTTCAAAAAAGATCCGCTCACTTTTAACCTGGTCAATAAATCTTACCAAGTGACATTTCAGGTGGCTCTTGTCAATCTGACTTACCCGGAAATATTCCGGGCAGTAATCCGAAATAATGGTCGTTTTGAACGTTTGATAAAAAACAAGGAGGTTTACAAACAAAACATGCAGAGTTTTTTGACCGAACTGAAGATTCTTCAGGGAGTGAGGATAATGAGAATTCAGGATAACTTCTATAATTTAGACAAACCACATGATATTATTAATTTTCCTGGAGTAACGGGCTATTTTCCTGTTGGAGCTGATTTGTGGATTACCACGGTCAATGGTGCATATAAATTGAAGAATGTAAAAAAACTCGGACTTGCTGGAGCACAAAGACAATATTTTTTAGAAGGATTTAAGGTTTCTTGCGTTTACAAGGACCGGGAAAGAGGGCTGTGGTTTTCCACCTTAGATAAAGGGATTGTATACATGCCGAATTCAATTGTGAAGAATATTCCTGTTTTTGAGAATTCGAAGTCAATTGACGTAACCCATGTTATCGTTGATGCTGCTGCAGATGTTTTTTATTCCAATCATTTAGGGGTTTTTCGTCTAAAAGATCATTTTCCCATACTTACAACGAATCATATTTCCAGAAACATTATTTCGCGTTTTGATAACGTTCTCCTTCTTCCTAAAACCAGAAAAGAACTACCGGTTTATCTGAAAGGGAAGTATTGGATAGTGCCTAATTATTATGATAATTTCAATGAACAGGATACCAGTATGCTGATTGCTGCTTCTCAGGTAATCCGCGTTCATCGAACCGGAAAATTGGATACGCTTTACGATTATTTCTCTTCAAAAAAATACGATAAAAACTTACATCATTTTTTTGAAACGGTTTGTTCTTCTGATAAAGGCCAGGTATACGCCGGAAATTCAAAAGGATTATTTTGTCTGAAAAATGGAGTATGGGATAATTCCATGTTCCCGGAAGTCATTCGCAAAAACCGTGTTTCCTGTGTAAGGTATTCAAACCAACTTGGTTTGGTTATTGCCACAAGGGGAGAGGGAATTTATCTTTTCAGGAATGGCAGGATTACTTATCACATAACCAGTGCCAATGGCTTGGTGAGCGACCAGATAAATAAGATAAACCTGGAAAAAAACGGAAAGGTTTGCTGGGTAACAACGAACAGCGGAGTCTCAAAATTGATTTTTATAGGAAACAAATATGTCCGGATTCATAATGTTTTGAATGTGAACGGACTCGCAACCAATGAGGTGAATTCCATTTATATACATAAAGATCAGGTCTATGCGGCCACAAAAAAAGGATTGTCTAAATTCCCCTTGGACTTGAGCTTTTTGGTTAACTCATTGAAAGAACAGGTTTCGGTAAAAGAGGTATCTGTAGATGGGGAAATCATTTACCCGCAATCCAAAACTCTTGAGGTTGCAAGTGGTTCGAAGATGATCCATATTGAATTGCGTTCCACAAATTATAAAAGTTTTGGAAATCAGAAATATAAATATCGCTTATCTGCCAATGATAAATGGATCTACGGAAAATCAGGAAGCATTGATTTTTACGATTTACCTTCCGGAGATTATTACTTGGAACTGTCCTACCTGAGTGACAATGGAATTTGGCAAAAACCATACGGAATACTAAAAATTAAAAAGTACCCGAAGTTTGTAGAAACTATTTGGGCCAAGTAGCGAAATACACAACCTTCACCTCAC
>CAMPIU010000323.1 GCA_946886545.1 uncultured Flavobacteriales bacterium
TGTGTGTTGTTCTTTTTCAATTAAACCGTACTAATCTAATAAATTGTTAGATAGAGAACACCCCAAATTAATTTTTCTTTGTTTCTTTACAATCAAAACTTTACAAACCAAATTATGTTGAAACTGAATTATTTTGTACCTGCTATTGCCCTAACCCTAAGTCTGGCATCATGTGGAAGCAGTGAGACTGAAAAGAAAGAGGTCGCTACCATAGAAACCACTGAAGGAACAGACGGATCTTCCGATAATGATTATGTTTTGCCTCCACCTATCAGTATTGCAAATGCTTTTAAAGATGCAGGTTTAGCATATAATGCCGGTAAAACCAATCCGATTGCGAATGCGGATAACTATTCGGTGAAGATTGACCAATTGATGAATTTGGGAGTCTTTTCTACCGACATGGCATACTGCGTTATCAATTCTAAAACCCAGGAAGCCCGTGAGTATTTGGCTGTGATCCAGAAAATGGGATCAAAAGTAGGTTTGGAAAGCGTGTTTTCAGATAAGGAATTGATCACCAAGTTTGATAAAGGATTGGGTGATGTAGAAGCATTGACGGATGTGATCTATGAAATCCAGGACAAATCAGATGAGTATATGGAAAATAACGATCTGAAGTATCTGGGAGCTATTCAGTTTTCAGGTGCCTGGATCGAAGGTTTGTATTTGGCAATCGACAATACAAATGATAAAACAAACGTTGGGAAATCCCTGGTTGAACAAATGAGTTTGTTGAAAAACATTATCAAAGGTTTCAAAAGTCACCCGGCACAGGAAGATGCCCGCTTGAAGGCAGTGATCAAAATGTATGAAGGTATTTTGAGTACTTATGAGAACCTTGCTTCTGTGAAAAAAGTGTCAAAAAACATCAATATTGAAACGCCGCAATTGACAGAAGCTGAATACCAGGCTTTGGCAAAAGAAGTGAAAATGGTACGTTCAAACATTGTTAAACCTGGAAAATAATTTTTTATGATCAAGCTATTTAAGTTAAGTCTGCCGTTTGCCATTTGTTTATTGTGGATCGGATTAGTTTCCGGAGGAAATGATAGTGTATTGGAAGCTCAAATGAGCACATTGAAACAAGAGTGTAAAGAAATGATTAAAGGAACCCGTTACGAAGGTTCTAAAATAACGTACTTTGCATTGGGTTCTTCCAAACAGGTCAAGCATATCGAGGTATATACCTTTTTGCTGGATGAGTACAAATTTGCAATCAGTGCAAAGAAATGTACTGCATCGCTGACAGTAAAGATTTATGATGCTCCGGCTGATAATAAAGAACGTGTTTTAATCAAAGAGTTTAAAAAAGCCCAGGGTAAAAACCTGAAATTCAGTACCACGGAATTGAATGATGCATACGTAGCGAAAGTACCGGATGCAGATCGTTTAAGAAATATCCACATCGAATATACAATCGGTTCAGGAAAAGGAGGTAAAGAAGGAATTGTTTTAGTATACGGTATTGAACCTTAATTGCAGAAATCAGGCATATTATCATAGATAAAGCCTATCTTTGCACTAAATTTTATAAGTGATGATTAATGTAACTCTTCCTGACGGATCAGTTAGACAATACGAAGCAGGAGCAACAGCATTGGATGTTGCTCTTAGCATTTCTGAAGGATTGGCTCGTAACGTATTGGCAGCCAAAGTGGATAACGTGGTAATTGACGCCTTTCGTCCGTTGACCGGTGATTGTGCATTGCAGTTGCTGACCTGGAATGATGTGGAAGGAAAATCGACCATGTGGCACTCTTCAGCTCACTTAATGGCAGAAGCACTCGAGTTTTATTATCCGGGAATTAAACTGGCTATCGGACCTCCGATTGCGAACGGATATTATTACGATGTCGATTTTATGGATTATTCCTTCAAGGAAGAAGACCTGGAAAAAGTCGAGCAAAAAATGAAAGAGCTTGCAAAGCTGAAAAATCCTTATGTACGTAAGGAAGTTTCAAAAGCAGATGCATTGGCTTATTTCGCTGAGAAAGAAGATCCGTATAAGTTGGAATTGATTCAGGATTTACCTGATGGTTCCATTACCTTTTATACGCAGGGGAATTTCACGGATTTATGTCGTGGACCTCACATTCCGGATACAGGCTTCATCAAAGCAGTAAAACTAATGTCTATTGCCGGTGCATACTGGCGTGGTGATGAAAAAAATAAGCAGCTGACACGTGTTTACGGAATTACATTCCCGAAACAAGCCGAGTTGACTGAATACCTGGAGAAAGTGGAAGAGGCAAAACGTCGTGACCACCGTAAACTTGGGAAGGAATTGGAATTGTTTACATTCTCTCAGAAAGTGGGACAAGGTTTGCCATTGTGGTTGCCGAAAGGAGCAGCTCTGCGTGAACGTTTGGAGAATTTCCTGAAGAAAGCACAGCGGAAAGCCGGATATGAGCAGGTAATTACTCCGCATATCGGGAACAAAGAATTGTATGTGACTTCAGGTCACTATGAGAAATACGGTGCAGATTCTTTCCAGGCTATTAAAACTCCGGACCCGGATGAGGAATTCTTATTGAAACCGATGAACTGTCCGCATCACTGTGAGATCTTTAAAAGCAAGCCGCGTTCATACAAAGACTTACCGGCTCGTTTTGCAGAGTTCGGAACGGTTTACCGTTATGAGCAAAGCGGTGAGTTGCATGGTTTGACTCGTGTTCGCGGATTTACTCAGGATGATGCACATATTTTCTGTACACAAGACCAGGTAAAAGAAGAGTTCAAGAAAGTAATTGATCTGGTGTTGTATATTTTCAAAACATTGGATTTCCAAAACTTCAAGGCACAGATTTCGTTGAGAGATCCTGATAACCCTTCGAAATACATTGGTTCGGACGAAAATTGGGCAAAAGCTGAAAATGCCATCATTGAAGCTGCGGCAGAGAAAAACCTTCCGACTATCGTTGAATTGGGAGAAGCAGCGTTTTACGGACCGAAACTGGACTTCATGGTTCAGGATGCTTTAGGAAGAGAGTGGCAGCTTGGAACCATCCAGGTGGATTACAATTTACCTGAACGTTTTGAGTTGGAATACACAGGAGCGGATAACCAAAAACATCGTCCGGTAATGATCCACCGTGCGCCCTTCGGATCAATGGAGCGTTTTGTTGCTGTATTGTTAGAACACTGTGCGGGAGACTTCCCTTTGTGGTTGGCAACAGAGCAATTTGCCATTTTACCGATTAGTGATAAATACAACGATTATGCGAAAGATGTTTTGGAATTGCTAAATAATTCCGATATTCGCGGATTCGTTGATGACCGTAACGAAAAGATAGGCAAGAAAATACGTGAGGCAGAGCTGAAAAAAATCCCATTCATGCTGGTTGTCGGAGAGAAAGAAGCTGAAGAAAAGCAAGTATCTGTGAGACAACGTGGAGAAGGAGATAAGGGTTCGATGGCAATAGATGCTTTCGCAACTTTAGTGAACCAGGCGATAGAAAAAGAGTTGTCGACAAATGTTTAATAAACTGAATGAGAAAAGACAGTAGAAAACCAGTAAGAAAAGAAAATAACGACGAACACAAAATAAACGGGAAGATCACCGCTCGTGAAATTCGTTTAGTTGTTGAGGGAGAAGAACCACAAGTATTGAGCTTGGCTGCAGCATTGCAATTAGCAGAAGAGCAGGAGTTAGACTTGGTTGAGATCTCTCCGAATGCCGTTCCCCCGGTTTGTAAGATTATGGATTACCGTAAATTCTTATATAACCAAAAGAGAAAACAAAAGGAATTAAAAGCGAAGCAAAGTAAAGTGATCTTGAAAGAGATTCGTTTTGGTCCGAATACAGATGATCACGATTTCCAGTTTAAACTGTCGCATGCACGCAAGTTTTTGGAAGAAGGTTCAAAAGTAAAGGCATATGTGTTTTTCCGTGGTAGAACGATTGTCTTCAAGGATAGAGGGGAAATTCTATTGTTGAAATTCGTTCAGGAATTAGCCGATTTGGGAACATTGGAACAAATGCCGAAATTGGAAGGGAAGAGAATGATTGTAATGATCAACCCTAAGAAGAAATAGTAAAATGGAGAATTGAAAATTGAAAAGACTTAATCCTCTTGTCAATTTTACATTCTCAATTTTCAATTATAAGTTTGATAAAGTGTTCATTTTTTAAAAAGAGAAGAAAATGCCAAAAATGAAAACAACATCCAGTGCAAAGAAGAGATTCACTGTAACTGGGTC
>CAMPIU010000324.1 GCA_946886545.1 uncultured Flavobacteriales bacterium
GTTTTACAGGTCCGAAATGCTAAAAATTCAACAATCACCTTGACAAAACCTGAAAAATGAAAATTTTGACAATATTTTTAACAAATCGGCAGAAAAAGCAAAAAACCTTAACATTCAACAACTTACATGTTAAATGACCAAACTTGCTTTTTACTAAATCGATTTACTTGCGGAAAACCACATTTTCATTTTCAGTATTTATACGGTTGTGCAACCGGAACTATCAGCGTACATTTGTCTCAACACTATTCGCAATGAGTCGGAGACGAAACTGAACAGGCAAACCGTTTTGAAAAAAAATAGGGACTCTGTCTGACAGGATCAGATGACTTTTAGAACTGAATACGACTGGGAAAATTCGTTAGTCTTCGAAGATTTTCAACTTTTCCAGTCGATTCACCAAAATTGATTAGATAAACCAAAAATATTGAGCAACATGTGAATGTTAAAATAGCATGTCTCGAAGATACTCTTACGCAAGAGTTAGTTAGGTTAAGTTGTAGTAGAAAAGCCCCGTCGTTCACGCCGGGGCTTTTTCCTTATATGAGAAATCGGTTCCAAAAATCCGGCAGAGGTTCTTGGAGCTCTATCAATTGATCGGAAAAGGGTTGTCTGAATTTCAAACTGTGTGCATGCAGGAACAATTCGTAGATTCCCAATTTGTTTTGGAAGTAATGGTTGTGATGCCGGTTTCCGTATTTCGGGTCATTAATGATCGGATGTGCAATTTTGTTAGCATGAATACGCAGCTGATGCATTCTTCCGGTAACGGGGCTCATTTCCACTAAACTATAGCGTTGTTTTTCATAAGGTGGAATAACATAATCTCGTTCAAAGTGCTCCAGACATTTGTAGTTCGTAAGAGCTTCTTTGTAGTTCCCACGATCATTTTTTACCGGTGAATCAATTACTCCTTCAGAATCTACATGACCGCGTAAAAGTGCCAGGTATTTCTTTTCAATCATCCCCTTTTCAAATAATTCCTGAAAACCAGAAACCCACTCCGCTCTTTTTGCGAAGAGAATGAGGCCGGAGGTTTTTCGGTCCAATCTATGCACCGGACTCGCTTCCGCCCAGCCCTGCTCCCTGATCAAATCCGTCAGGGAAGTTTCTTCAATGTTCCGGGCATAATATGAATGATGGACAATCAGGTTACCGGGTTTATTAACTACCAAACATTGTTCATCTTCAAAAACTACTTTCACCAATTCCCGGTCCACCTGATCTTATTTTATCGGCAAAGGTATCCCACAAAAGTTAGAAACAAAAAAACGTGGAAGAAGTCTTCCACGTCTCAGGTTGGTTTTTGGTTTTAATTATTCGATGGTTACGGACAATTGGTTCACAAGTTCTTTACCGAAATAGTAATTTTTCCCATTGATCGTTGTTTGTGTCAATTTATAAGGAACAATCATCGCAACAGAAGTTCCGGCGCTTAGCCCGCTTAATTCAGAAGCAGAAAAGGTGCAGGAGTTTGCACTTCCCGACAGTGTTTTCGACACGTTTCCTATGATGAATAAAGTAGAATCAGCAGCAGAAACCGCGGAACAAGTAAGCGTATATCCGTTCGCTTTCGTTACGGTTGCAGAACTTGTAATCGCCGATCCGGTCGGAAAAACCAGGGAACTTGCATCATAAGTGAAAGCAGCATGTCCATTCCCCCCGGAAACAGACCAATTGGTAGAAGAAGAGAAATCCAATCCGGTTGGCATGGCCTGATTAGGTGTAAAAGTATAGGTATTGGTTGAAGCCGCAGTTAAATTCTGAGAGTTTACAGAAACCGTCCCCACATTTACCAGGTCAGTTGTCCCATTCATAAAAATCCCTACTGCCGTTCCGATTTCAATGGTAAAACCCTGGACCACGCTTGAGGATTTAATTGCCCACATCACTCCGTCGGCGCCGATTGGTGTCGGCGTAGTGCTTCCGGCCGGTGTGCTTACCGGAGTTGGCGCCGGTTCTTCCGGAATGATATCTTCCTTTTTGCAAGAGGATATTAACATGCTCAGTGAGCAGATTAAAACAAACAAGCTTGTCTTTGAATTTTTCATAAGTCCTTAATTATTAGTTATTGCAAACTTAGTCCCACTCAATGACCCGTTCAATACTTCATTTGCCGTATTTTCAAGCCTTTCGTCAAGCCAAAATATTCTCTTAACTTTGCAGTCAAATACAGAAGCAATGATTATCAAGGACGCCAAATTCATCATCAGTAATACAGACATTAAACTTTGTCCGACAGACGGAAAGCCGGAATATGCTTTCATTGGTCGTTCGAATGTTGGTAAATCTTCCTTGATCAACATGTTAGTTGAGAAAAAGGATATGGCAAAAACTTCCGGAAGACCCGGAAAAACGCAATTGATAAATCACTTTTTAATCAACGATGAGTGGTATTTGGTCGATTTACCCGGATACGGATATGCTAAGGCTTCGAAATCAAGCAGAAACCAATGGGAAAAATTCATTTCTGAGTTCCTGACAAGAAGAGAGATGTTGATCAATACCTTCGTTCTGATAGATTCTCGTTTAGAGCCGCAGAAGATCGATTTGGAGTTTATGACGTGGTGTGCTGAAGAGCAGCTTCCTTTCTCGATTGTTTTCACGAAAATCGACAAACTTTCCAGTTCCGCATTGCAAAAAAACTTAGCTGCTTACAAGAAGGAAATGTTGAAATATTGGGAAGCACTTCCGCCCGTTTTCACAACTTCCAGTGAATCCAAGTTCGGACGTGAAAAAATCCTAAATTACATTGAGCAGATTAATTTTGACTTTTTTCAGAGCAAAAAGTAATGGAAAATTGAGAATTGATAAGATGGATCCGTTATCGCTGATTTAATAGAAAGTTCTATTTTTCCATTATCAATTTCCAATTCAAAAGTCCATTCTCCCTTTGATTGTCATAGCAATAGTTTCTTCCAGTTTTGTAAACTCGAAATCGGGAAAATCTTTCAATAATTTCTCATTGGAGAACCTGGAGTCACTTTGCGAACTGCGCGCACTTTACTTAGTAATTGTTGGCCGTTTTCCCTGAAGTCTGCCGAGAATACCTGACAAACGCGATGCTAAGCGGATTAAAAATGGTCCTGCCAATCTGAATGGAGCTCTTACATTCATTTGCGTGCAGATCTGATCGAACAATTCTTTAAATTTCAGATTGGTACCCGTAATCAGGTAACGTTCTCCTGTTTTTTCTGTCTCAACAAGCATTAAAATGAATTTCGTAACATCCCGGACATCCACAAAAGCATTGGAACCTTTCGTATAATATTTTAATCCTTTATGAAGGGTTCTAAAAATCTTCAGAGAACTTTCTTCCCAGGATCCGGGACCAAACATCACACTTGGATTGACAATAGAAACCGGCAAACCTTCTTCATTTGCACGCCAAACATCTTTTTCCGCACTAAATTTAGAAAGTGAATAACCGCTCACTTCGTCGTTGGGATTCCATAAGTTTGATTCGCGCTTCAAACCATCTGTGAATTGAGATTCACTACCCACAGCAGCAGTTGAAGAGACATAAATGAATTGATTTACTTCCGAGTTCAATGCGAAATTGACCATATTCGCAGTCCCTTGTCTATTGACTTTGAAAAGCAGGTTAAAATCTCTTCTATGAAATGAAACAAGAGCAGCACAGTGTATTACCTTTGAAATGCCCTGCAGTGAATCCTCCACATCCGACAAGTCCAGTATATCGCCTTTAAACCAGCTCAATTTTTGAAGCAATAGCTCTTTTTCTCCGGAATAATAGAAATCCAATAAGCGATATACGATCTCTTTTCTGGCTTCATCGCGAAACATAGCTCTAACCTCATAGCCTTTATTAAGCAATTCAACCACCACATGTGATCCGAGAAGTCCTGTCGATCCGGTTACCAATATCATTCTCACAAATGTAATCAGTAATCTTGAGAGGAAAATAGAATCCCGGGATTATTAATTTGAATATTCTATCAGAAAAAATGAATATTTAACGATTATGGGAAAACATATTATTTTTTTAATTAATTGGTTTGTACGTACCTTTGCCTTATGAAATGGAAAAAGCTACTACATGTCCTTTCAATTCTTGCGTTTATGAGTTCATGTCAATCGGAATATGAGCGTCAGGTTGAGTATGCGAAAAAATTAATTGAAAAGGAACGGGGATTATTAAATCAAATGGGGGAAATGGAAACCA
>CAMPIU010000325.1 GCA_946886545.1 uncultured Flavobacteriales bacterium
TGAATCACCGGCCAAGGCATTGTAGATTGCTTTTCTGTCAAGTTGAGCGTTCGCATTCAAACTGAAAATCGTAATCAAAAGAAACAAATATTTCATATAAATTATTTTGTGCAAAGATACTTTTTAATTGAAAAATAAGAATGGACAATTTAGAAGCGGAAAAAAGTCCTTAACTTTTTAATTTTCAATTTTACATTCTCAATTTTAGCAAAAGGTGTTCCAAACTGATAAATAGAATTTTTGTAAGCTTATTGGCGAATTTCCTTAAATTTATATAAGCAAATCATTTAAGATGTTCATAGAGATTAATCCGGATAATATTGACAATCGACTCGTTCAACAAGTGGTAGATGAACTGAAGAAAGGCGGGATCATTATAATTCCAACCGATGCGGTATATGCCGTTGCGTGCGATGTAATGAATAAAAAGGGGCTCGCCGAATTGGCAAAATGGAAAGACATCAAGCTTTCGAAAGCCAATTTTTCTATTATCTGTTCGGATTTAAGCCAGGTTTCAGAATATGTAAAGCAATTGGACCGAAATACTTTCCGATTGCTAAAACATTATCTTCCCGGTCCGTTTACCTTTATCCTGGATGCAACAAATGAAGTATCCAAATTATTTGATTCCAGCAAAAAAGAAATCGGGATCCGGATTCCGGACAATCAAATTGTACATGCGATTGTAGAACGTTTAGGAAACCCGCTTGCAGTTACTTCACTTCATGATTCCGAAGATGAGATTATGGATTACTTTGTGGATCCGGCGTCTATTTATGAACGTTATGACGAAAAAGTTGCCATGATCATAGACGGAGGTCCCGGTAAACTCGATGCTTCCACTATTGTGGATTGTACAAACGGAAATGCAGAAATTATTCGCCAGGGAGTTGGCCAAATAGATTTATGATTGTCATTATCGACTGCGGGAGCTCCAAAACACCACTGATTGAATCCATTATATATGAATTCATGGATACGCGGGTGGTTCCTCTTTTTGAATTCCGGAGAGAGCTGCACAATGACGCACTTGGTTTTGTGATCTCGGGAGCACCTATTTTAATCACAGAAGTCGACACGGAACCTTATTTAAAGCAGTTTGAGTGGTTAAAAAGTGAAACGAAACCCGTTTTGGGAATTTGTTTCGGGCATCAAATGCTCGGTTTAACATTCGGAGCACTTTCCAACAGGCAGCGAGAAGACCGCGACTGGCAGATCATTGAAGTGATAGCAGAATGTCCTTTATTTGAAAAACTTCCTGTAGAAATTGAATTAATGGAAGATCACTGCGAAGCCATCAGTATCCCAAAAGATTTCATACATGTTGCTGTATCCGATGCAACCGTGAACGAAGGAATGATGCACCAAAGCAAGCCATTTTACGGAGTTCAGTTTCACCCTGAAGTATCCGGAAATCATGGCGCTATCATTCTTGAAAACTTTGTTCATATTTGCGAAGCTCACTCGAAGTAAGAAAGCAATTAAATCCCGACTTTTGATTTATGTTATTTAATCGAATTTGGATTGGCTTTTTTCTCATTGCCTTTTTGGTTGGGACAAGTAAGCTGATATTCTGGCAAGACCTGGATATCTACAAACGCATGATGGAAGCCTTGTTTGCTTCAGCAAAATCAGGTTTTGAAATCTCTTTAGGTCTTACTGGCGCACTTTGCTTTTGGCTTGGATTCATGCGAATCGGGGAAAAAGGTGGAGCTGTTCAGTGGTTATCCCGATTGATCTCGCCTTTGTTTATCCGTATTTTCCCCGAAATTCCAAAGAATCATCCTGCAGCTGGATCTATTATGATGAATTTCAGTGCAAATATGCTCGGACTGGATAATGCCGCAACACCTCTGGGTTTAAAAGCGATGCAGGAAATGCAGGAATTAAATCCAAACAAAGAAACTGCTTCCAACGCACAGATCATGTTCCTGGCTTTGAATACAGCAGGTTTGACGATTGTTCCGGTAAGTGTTTTGGCCATTCGATCTCAATACCATTCAGATAATACCACAGAAGTTTTTCTTCCGATTTTAATTACCACTTTCCTATCTGCTTTATTTGCATTGATCGTAGTTGCAATTAAACAGCGCATCAAATTGATCGATCCAGTAGTTATTGCTTATTTCCTGGGAGGTTTGGGGTTTGTTACATCATTACTCCTTTGTTCACTTTGGTTTCCGCAATATACGGAAGTCATTTCCAACATCTTGGGAAATGGAATTCTCTTTGCAATCATTCTTTTGTTCCTCCTTCTTGCTATTCGTAAAAAAGTAGTCGTTTACGAAGAATTCATTGAAGGCGCCAAGGAAGGTTTCCAGGTTGCAATTACTATTATCCCCTACGTTATCGCTATTTTGTGTGCAATCGGATTATTCAGAGCATCCGGAGCTTTGGATGCAGTGCAGGATGGATTAGTTTGGTTTTTCACTACAATCGGAATGGTGCATACGGAATTTGTGGAAGCCCTTCCTGTAGGATTGATCAAACCATTCAGTGGATCAGGCGGACGCGCAATGATGCAAAGCGTGATCGAGTCCAATACCACGGCCACAATTAAAGGTGTAGATACTTTTGTAGGAAAAATAGCTGCTACCATGCAAGGTGGAACAGAAACCACATTTTATATCCTGGCAGTTTACTTTGGCTCAGTTAAAATAAAGAATACGAGATATGCTGCCGGAGTCGGACTAATCGTTGATTTAATCGGAATAATTATCGCTATCTTAGTATCATACTTATTTTATCATGTTCCAGCAGTAAAATGAATTGGTTTAAGCGCATATTTGGAAAGGAACCTTTAGAACCGAAGCAAAAGAAGGTCGAAGTTAAAAAAGCGAATATTGAATTTGCCGAGTTTAACTATCCTACCAAGATTATTCTTGCCTGGATCAAAGCACTGGAAGGTCATAAGGATTTGGAGAAATTTCTCTATGAGAACGGATATGAAGAGATCTTTTTTTTAAACCAAGCTATCAATCTAAAACAGGAAGCAAGAGATTGGCTCCTGAAAAACGGCTATCCACATTTGATGGCCTTTGTGAATGCAGCTGAAGGAAATGAAAGTGCCCAACACTGGCTGCAGGTTCATGGCTTCGAATTTTTGTACAATGCAGCAATTGCAATCGATGGCGAAGAATCGGGTTTCAAATGGTTGAATATACATTCAGATGAGTTTATTTTCGGATTGATCAAAACAATTAAAAACGTCAAAGACAAGATCGAATTCAACCATAACGACATGTATTCTTTCGGAAAAGATATTTAATACTATGATTACTCTTCGCTTAGCAACATTAGAAGACGCTCCGGCTATTCAGGGGATTGCCGAAATTACCTGGCCTATTTCTTATACCGGGGTTATCTCACCGGGACAAATCCGGTATATGCTTGATCTGATGTACAACCAAACGAAGATTAGCGCTGCGATCCGGGATTCCAAGCAGGCATTTTGGCTTGCTGAAGAAAATGGAATTATTTTGGGATTTTGCGGAATTGAGCATGGATTTCCAAAACCTGATTTTACCCGCATCCATAAATTGTATGTACTTCCTGACACACAAGGTTCAGGTATCGGAAAGATCTTGATACAACAGGCGGAAAATGAAGCACGAAAGCAGGGAAATAAAAAACTTCACCTGAATGTGAACAAGAAAAACAAAGCCGTAGGATTTTATCAAAAACTTGGCTTTACTGTTGATTACGAAGAGGTCCTGGATATCGGCAACGGATATGTGATGGACGATTTTGTAATGGTTAAGGATTTGAGCTGATTTTTTGTAACTTAACTAAAACCAAAACACCATGAAAAAAGCGATTTTAGGAATTGCTCTAACACTTGTTTTAGCTGCCTGCGCAGAAAATGATGTAATAGAGAAGAGTCGCGAAATGGTGTTCCCTAATTGTACTAACGACTTTTTCCTCGTATTCAATGAAAGCACAACTTTTGCCGGGAGTGACAGCACCACAAAAGTGACCTTAGAAGTAAAAAGCTCCAAGCTGAATAGAAAATTTAGATTAGATCGCGTGCGTTCAGGAAGCGGTGTCAAATATACTTCAAAAGACGGAAAATACATTTTCTGGGAACACCAGGAAGAATTTACTTTCGGAACGGATGATTCTACTTATTGTTTGTGTAAGTAATGAAGTTCAAATGGTTCAAC
>CAMPIU010000326.1 GCA_946886545.1 uncultured Flavobacteriales bacterium
ATTCCGGGCCAGGTCGGAGACGGAACGCATCTTTCCCATTTGCTTTGATCCGGCTCCTAAATCATTGATTTTAAACTGTTCCTTGTTGTTTTTGATCTTTTGCAACCATTTTTTTCGTGCAGTGAGAAAATTTTTATCCACTTTTGTCGTTAAACAGTTGTCGAAAAAGTCGAAAACGAAGGGAGAATGAATTCCATGTCTACCTTTTGACTTGAGTAAAAATCCGAAAATTGATTTGGAATTTTGCATGTTACAAAGAAACAAAAAAACGCTACAGGAAGCATGCTTATGCTAAAAACTACAATAGAATTACAACTTGAGCGCTTGCGAGCTCCGCAGCCGGCATTGAACTTGGTTTCTGCCTGTAGAATTCAGGAAGGGATCATTGTTTTGAACGATGAGAAAATCGCCGACCTGGCTCATTCATTTTTTCTTTCGGATAAGAAAATCTCCTTTTTTATTCCTGCTTCAGGATCGGGGTCCAGAATGTTCCACTTTTTGTTTGAGTTTTTGGATAACCCGAATGAAAGCAATAGTGGATATGTGGAACGTTTCTTGACTCATATTGAGGATTTTGCATTTTTCTATCAATTCCCGACATCGATTCAGAAAGCCTTGCGAAACAGGAGTATGGATCTGGATACTTTTGTTTCTTTCATCCTGAATAATAAAGGATACGGATTGGCTCACCTTCCGAAAGGATTGATCCCTTTTCATAAGAACGGACCCTTCTTGTTATGTCCTATCCAGGAACATGTGGTTCAGGGACAGTTATTGAACCAGAATGCCTGTTCTTTCCATTTCACCATTCAGCCAAAATTTGAGGAATACATTCAGCGCCAACTGGAGTTTTTGGAAGGAATGACTTCTAAAAAGTTTGATGTGAATTTCTCTGTCCAGAATATGGAAACAAATGCAATTGCTTTTGATGATAATTTTCAGCCGATCATGAACCCGGAAGGAGATATTCTTACAAGACCTGCTGGTCACGGAGCTTTATTGGAGAATTTTGCCGAAGTGGATGCCGATTTGATCTTCATTAAGAATATTGATAATATCCAGCACTACAACCATTCTGAAATTGCGATCGAAACACAACGCATGCTTGGAGGTTTGTTTTTGGAAGTTCAAGCTGAAGTAGAAAAACTAATCACTGATTTTTCTGAAGCTGCATGGAATGATTTTAATGAGAATTATCAGTTGTTCCATGAATCGGCAAATGCATTGTCCAATAATGAAAAGCTGGACTTGTTAAAAAGACCGCTTCGGATTTGTGGAATGGTGCAAAATGAAGGGCAACCTGGCGGAGGTCCGTTTTGGGTTGAGAACAATGGTGAGATTACTAAACAGATCGTTGAAAAAGCTCAAATCAACCCGAAAAGTGACCAGGTGCGTGTCATGATCCAGTCTTCGCATTTTAATCCGGTAATCATGGTTTGCCAGGGAAAAAACAGCGACGGTTCTAAAATTGATCTGAATGCATTTAAAGATGAAAACGCCTACTTTAAAGTAAGTAAATCACATAACGGACAATCCATTCATTTCGTAGAATTACCAGGTTTGTGGAACGGATCAATGGCTAAATGGAACACTGTTTTTGTGGAGATTCCAAGCCAGACATTCAGTCCTGTGAAGTCAATTTTGGATTTATTGGATAAGGCACATCAACCGACATAATTGAGAATGGAGAATTGAAAAGATGGATAATGTTTTTTTAGCAATGATTCAAACCTTGTCAATTATCCATTTTAAATTTTCAATTAATTCACAATTCAGCATTCGTAATTAGGAATTAATAAAGTTTTTGTCGCTTCAAAAGGTATTTAACCAATACATCCTGGATCGGATCTTTGATGTCAACCGTATAAAAATCGACATTGTATTGGGTGCATTTTAAATTGACTTCGTTGAAATAGCGATTGATTTCCGTTGTATATTTCTCCTTGATTTCTGCCGGCTGAAGTTTCATCTTTTCGCCTGTTTCCATGTCAATCAGGTTGATCGGATTATGTCCCATTTCAAAATCAATTTCAGTAGCTTTATCCATCACATGGAAGAGAACGACCTCATGTTTATTGTGTTTCATGTGCTGAATACTCTGCATGAATTCATCCAACCTGGAAGGATCGTCCAATAAATCAGTGAAAATGACGATCAGGCTTCTTTTATGGCATAATTCGGCTACATCATGAAGACAGGAAATTGTTTCGGTTAATTTGGAATCAATAGCCTCATATTCATGCAATTGCTTTTCCATTTCATGCAGTAAAAAACGATGGTGAGCACCGGATGATTTTGCCGGAGTATGAAGGAACAAACGGTTGTGAAACAAAGAAAGACCAACGGCGTCACGTTGTCTTTTCAATAATTCGGATAAAGATGCGGCTGCAAGAACTGAAAACTCCAATTTAGATAAAGCGTTCTTTCCGCTGTAATACATAGAGGAGGAAACATCTACCACCATTTGACAGCGAAGGTTTGTCTCTTCTTCGTATTTTTTGGTGAACATTTTTTCAGAACGGCCATAGAGTTTCCAGTCAATATGCCTCGTAGATTCCCCCGGATTATACAAACGATGTTCTGCAAACTCCACGGAGAATCCATGGAACGGACTTTTGTGCATTCCGGTAATAAAACCTTCCACAACCTGTTTTGCAAGTAATTCAAGATTGCCGAATTGAGCTAGCTGGTCTTTTTGTATTGTAGACAACATGCTTCGAAAATACGTATAAAAGTGATTGTTATTATGGAAGTTTCACGAATTTTAAGAAAGAACTTCAGTTTCTGCTTCGATTAAAGATTCGGATGCTTTTTCACGTTCTTTTCCTACCCGGAATAAGGTACCGAAAATAACCCCGAAAACAACCAGGCAAACACCGATCAAAGATGCAAGTTCCAGTTTTTCATTGAAAACGAACCAGCCGGATAACAATGCATATATGGCGCCAATGTATTGGAAAGGTGCAATAATGGACGTGTTTGTCGATAGAAATGCACGGGTCATTAATACCTGGGCTATCTGGGTAAAGATCCCGATTGTCAGTAAAATAAACCATTCCATTCCTTTTGGAAAAGTGAATTCGAACAAGCACCAAATCCCTGTTAATGGAAGCGCGAGCATGGGGAAGTAAATCACAATATTGATGGTTTCTTCTGTTTTCTTGAGTTTTGAGATTGCATTGTATGCAAGACCGGATAACATTGCAGAGAGCACTCCCATGCTCATCCAAAACAGATCCGGTTTTTGATCACTGAAACTTCCCGTAAGTCCGTTGAAGCCAATGAAGATCACTCCGGAAAAGGCGATCAAACTGCTGAAATATTGTATTCTGCTTACTTTTTCTGAAAACAGGCGCGAAGCAATAAGTACTGTGAAAATCGGCGAAAGGTATTGAAGGGTAGAGGCAATTGCCAGCGGAAGTTTGTGCAGTGTAAAGAAGAAGATTGTTAAGGCAAGCATTCCCGCAGTTCCTCTTAGAAGCAGCCATTTTTTATTGTTTCCCAAAATAGGAAGACCTCTGTATTTAATAATCGCTGCACTGATTGAAAATGAAACAAGACTTCTGAAAAACACCAATTCATGGGCAGGATATTTCTGCAAACCGGCAATAACTGCGTTTTCAGGATTTCCGAGCATTTTTACAAAGAAGTTTACCACGAAAAATGCCATTCCTGAAAGAACGATGTAAATAATGCCTTTAATCATATCGCAAAATTATCAATGTATGTTCAATCTCTGCCAATGTTTGATCAATTTCTGCGTTATGTGTAGAAATACTTTTGTAGATTAGACGTAAAAATAGGAGGTTATGAAAAAGTTTCTGATACTAATGTTTATTCTTCTTTCCATTACAAATTCCAATGCCCAGATTGAGAATGATAAATGGAATATTACCGGAGAATTGACTCTTCCTATGGGAATGGCAAATAAGATGTTTAAAAATTATTTGAACGGACTGATTAACGTACATCCCAAAATTCAATACAAACCTTTTGAACACTGGTATGTGGCTTTCGGTCCGAAATATTCCTACTATAAAGTAAATGAGTACAAAATTCCTTTTGAGCCGAATGTAAATGGTAATGCAGTGGTAAATCACCAAAAAGTAGTTTCAATGCGAGGTGGTATGCATGTGCTGGGAGGTGATGTGGAATTGGGG
>CAMPIU010000327.1 GCA_946886545.1 uncultured Flavobacteriales bacterium
CTACCATCTGGACGATAAAACCACTATAGGAAAACGCATTGCTGCAATTCAGAAAAACCTGCCACTAAGCGACGACCAAAAAAAGCAAGTTACTGACTACCTCAATGAAATAAGAGCCGAAAAAGAAAAAATTGAACAAAAGAAAGATCATACAAAAACAATTATTGTAATTGTTTTGATGGTCGTATTGCTAATAATCCGTCTTGTGCTGCGAGCTAACAGGTGATAACTTGTAAACAATCCTGCTTTTATAAGTAATTGGATTTTTTAAGAAAACAGCTTTAATAGGCCTTACTTTTATATTGAGTAAGTCTATGAAAATCGGAAGCATACATACCATCGGCGCAATTGCGCAATTTTTGGGCAGAGAAGTTATTGGTGATGAAAATTTGATCGTTACCGGAATTAATGAAATTCATCGCGTTGAGCCAGGTGATTTGGTCTTTGTTGATCATCCGAAATATTATGATAAAGCTGTGAATTCAGCCGCTTCATTTATTCTAATCGATAAGGAAGTACCGGTTCCTGAAGGAAAGGCTCTGATCGTTTCTCCTGTACCTTTTGATGATTATAACAAACTGACTAAAAAGTTTGCTCCTTATAGGCCTCAAATGTCTATGACAGGAGAGAATTGTCAAATTGCTGATTCAGCGCACCTTTCCCCAAATTGTTTTATTGGTCATGACGTTATCATCGGTGAAAATGTTACTATTCACCCGGGAGCATATATTGGTGATGGAACGGTAATCGAAGACAATGTGATTATTGGTCCGAATTCGGTTATCGGCCACTATGCGTTTTATTATAAGAAGAAACCTACGGGTTACGATCGTATGCACAGTTGTGGCTTTGTTTACATAGAAAAGAATGTCGAAATAGGGGCGGGATCAACTATCGATGCCGGAGTTAGTGCAATAACACGAATCGGTGAGGGGACTAAAATAGATAATTTGGTCCAGATCGGTCATGACACGTTAATTGGCAAGAACTGTCTCTTCGCATCTCAGGTAGGAATTGCCGGTTGTTGCACAATTGGTGATAATGTTACTTTATGGGGGCAGGTCGGCTGTGCTTCGGGTATCACCATTGGAGATGGAGTGGTTGTATTGGCACAATCGGGAATCGGAAGATCATTGGAAGCCGGTAAAGTTTATTTCGGCAGTCCGTGTGACGAGGCAAAAACTAAAATGCGCGAATTGATAGCCCTGAAAAATCTTTCGGAGTCGAAAAATAAATCATGAAAGTTGAAGCCCGCATAGCAAGTTTGGAATCACAGGTTGAATTAGGTGAATTTCGCCTGAATTCTCTTTTGGAACTTACAAGAGCTATTGCAATAAATCAGAGTATTGAGCAAATTGTTCGTTTGTTTGAGTTTGTGATGCGTGAACAATTGGGCTTTGATCATTTTCTGCTTTTTAATAAGGAAAATCAATGGAGTCCTCTCTTAAAAGTCGGACTGAAAAGTAAGGTCAAGGATATTTCTGTTGAAAAGGAATTGTACCGGTTTCGCGAAATCACAGTCATTGAATCCAGTTATTCTCCAATAATTGATGAATTTGACATCATCGTTCCGGTTTTTCATAAAGACAAGCCTTTAGCTTATTTATTGATAGCAGGAATTGAAGGTTCCGGAATCAAAAAATCCGAAACCCTGGCAGATATGCGCTTTGTTCAAACGCTTACCAACATGGTTGTTATGGCCATTGAAAACAAGCGGATGGCAAGGGAAGAGTTGAAAAGGGAACGTTTGAAAAAAGAGCTGGAAGTCGCTTCGGAAATGCAAAAATTGCTATTTCCATCGGATTTACCTTCTAACAGGCAAATGGATATTTCTGCAAAATATATTCCACGTCATGAGGTTGGTGGTGATTACTATGACTTCATTCCGCTTGGGGACAATAAGTATGTAATTTGTATTGCGGATGTGAGTGGAAAAGGGATTAGTGCAGCTATGCTCATGGCCAATTTTCAGGCCACCATCCGGACATTTTATTCAACTGTACATCAAATACGTCCTTTTTCACTGGAATTCTTAATTGAAGAACTCAATAAGAAAGTAATGACCAGTGCAAAAGGAGAGAAGTTTATCACCTTTTTCATTGCTGTCTACGATGCGGAAACACGAGAGTTGAATTACGTAAATGCAGGACATAACCAACCGATCATTACGAATGGAAAGGAGCAAAAACTCCTGGATATCGGCTGTGTCGGATTAGGGATGTTTGATGAGATGCCATTTATTCAGGTAGGAAGGGAAGTGCTTAAACCAAACACAACCTTAATTCTTTATACGGATGGTGTTGTGGAACTGGAAGATGAGAGGAATTGCCATTTCGAACTGGAGCGCCTGATTAAGATTTACCACAATTTTTACCGCCTGAGTATGGAGGACATGAATAACATTGTTTTTTCCAAATTGGATGAATGGCGCGGGAACCGAAAACTGGTAGATGACACCGCGATTTTTTCTTGCCGCTTCTTCTAGCCCTTTTGCTACATTTGTAGCAAAATTTTAAAAATGAAAATAATCAATTTAACACTCCTGTTTTTATTGGGGAGTTTGTCTCTGTTTGCTCAGGATGATGAAATGGAGCGTTCGTCTGAAGTTAAAATAACCAAGAGTGAGCCATATCCGGTAGTGGATGCATATTCAAAGACTTATTACAGATTGGCTAACGATGAGGTCCTGGCAATCAAAAAAAATAAGAAGGGGATATTATTTCAAAAGTTTTCGGGTGATCACCTGAATTTGGAAAGTTCATTCACTGAAGAGTTTGATATTAAAGGTAGTGTTCCTTACGGCATCTATGAGTTGAATTCCTCATTGGTTATGATGTATTCGGTTCTGGATAAGAAGGCGGGTGTAGAGACCTTGTATGCACAGGCAATTGATATGAAAAAAGGAGCTTTTGATGGTGAAGCAAAGGTGTTATTAACAGTTGATAAGGAGATTTCTACCTTTGGTTTTGCGCGTACATCATTTGGTATGTTCAGTTTTGATGTTTCAGCAAATAAAAAAATATTTGTAGTTAAATACCGCTATAAACCTGCTGTTAAAGATGATTCAAAGAACAATGATGTTTTAGGAATGCATGTTTTTGACAGTGATTTAAATCAAATGTGGAGAGCGGATTTCACTATGCCGTACACCGAAAGTTTGATGGATAATTTGGATTTCTCGGTTGATTCGAAAGGGAATGGCTTTTTTCTGATTAAAAAATACAAAGAAGAGCTGAAAATGAGAAATCGCAACAACCCGGAGAATGAATCGGTTGCAATTTTAATTGCAAGTGCAGACGGAAGTTTGAATGAGGTGGAATTCAGTCTGGGCGAGTCAATGATTGATGATGTTACAATGAAAGAAAACAAGAATGGAGACATTGTTTGTGCCGGATATTACCGTAGACCTAAATCCTATGGTATTGATGGTACTTTTGTTTCTATTTTAGATAGCAAGGGAAATCTTAGCGATCCTAAATTTTACGAGTTTTCTCTTGATTTCATCAAGAAGTACAAACGCATTTCAGAACGGGGAAAAAAGAAAATGTCAGAAGCAGATGAAAATGACAAATTGAGTTTGTCAAATTTGACCATGCGTGACGTGGAAATTCTGGACGACGGAGGAATTGTTCTGGCTGGGGAGATTTACTATGTAACCACTTATACCGACTCGAAAGGAAATACACATACGACTTATCATTATGACGATGTGATTGTTGTGAAAATCAACGCAAATGGAGAATTGGGTTGGATGCAGAAATTTCCGAAACGCTCAACTGTCGAATCATTCAGATTGTTCACTTCAGAGAAATATACTTATATCTTGTTTACGGATAATCCTAAAAATGCAGATCTTCCGGAAGATCAAAATCCGCATCTGAGTTTTGCAAAGGAACGTTTTGTTATTACTTATAGAACAGATAATGCAAGCGGTGAAAGAAAGCACATGGCTCTTTTCGGATTTAAACAAATCGATGGCACTCCGGTTTACCAGTATTCATCCAATAGAGTAATCCCATTAACGGACAATTCATTTGCAATTGAGCTTTATATCAAACAAAAAAGCGATATGATGTTCAAGGTAGAGTTTGAAGAATAATTCAGGAAATTTAGAATGAATGAAAGACCGTTTCG
>CAMPIU010000328.1 GCA_946886545.1 uncultured Flavobacteriales bacterium
GGCCAGGCAAGATGCTTTTGATGCTATCCGCTGGCAAAATGACTTCAACGCAAGTGTACAGGAGCGCCGACCGGATAAATTCACCAGTGGATTTGTGGTTCAACCGCTCTATTTAGATGACGCATTGAATGAAGTTCGCCGGTGTGTGGAAGATTTGAAGATGAATGTACTCTGTCTTCCAACTCACTTTCTGAATAAGGATAACGAATGGCTTTCTGTGGTGGATGATTCCACTTTACCTTTATTTGAATTGGCAAATGAATACAAACTGGCAATTGAAATTCATCCCTATGACGGTGAAAAGATGGTTGCCCTAAAAGATATGTACTGGCGTTTCCACTTAGTTTGGATGATGGCTCAAACTGCAGACACTTTGCACATGTACGCACTAAAGGATTTTGTCAATAAATATCCGGATATCCGTACTTGTTTTGCACATGGCTGCATGCTTGGCCAGGCAAATTACGGAAGAAGGTTACAAGGATTTGACGGGCGACCGGACCTGTTCACCGAAACAAGGGATCCGCGTGCCAGCTTAGGTCACCCCAACTTGTTCTTTGATACCCTTGTCCATGATTCTTATACGCTTCAATTGCTGAAGATCAGGGTTGGTTCCTCTCAAATTGTTGCAGGACTGGATGATCCGTATCCTTTGGGAGAAATGGAAGGTGTTGCAAATTCATACCCGGGAAGAGTTATCGATTTTGCGGTAGAAGTCGGAATTTTGGAACAAAAAGAATCCGATGCAATTTGGTACGATAATGTATTGCGCTGGTTAGGGAAGACTTCAATTTAATGATATGTTTCAACGGATTTTCTTTCTACCGTTTGCTATTGGCATCTTATCCCTTTTTCAGGCTCTTTATGGTTTTTCACAAGAAAGAAAAGATTCACTCGGACACTTACCTATTGAATATGCTCGTTTTGTCAGGAATCAGAACCAGCGGTATGGTTTTTATGAACGGGTAAACAAAGACAAAAACGGGAAGGATGCTGTTGAAGTATTTAAATCAGTTGCCAAGGCTCAAACCGATGTAGTAGATTTTAAGATTAACCGCTCTAAATTCTCTTCAATTGATTCTATCGAGTTCTTTATCCGTGCGGAACGGATCAACAGCACCGGAATAAATGAAATTAAACGACGGATCTATTTACCTGCATCCAATAAAGATTACGAAGTCCATGCAAAGTATCGCGGAAATGTAATTTCGATACTGCATGTTTCGGTGTTGCCTGTAATTACACAGAAAATCCGGATCGTCCCCTTGCTTAAAACGAAGATCAATAGAGATAGTCTTGAAAATGAACTAAATAAACGGTTTGGGGCCGCAAATGTTCGCTTTGATGTGGTAGTGGAACCGGTGTTTGAAAATGATGCTCTGGAATTTACCCAATTCTTTGAAAATCCTGGTTCTGACCGTTTGAAATATACGGGCCAAATGCGCCATATTCGTGATACTTACAAGAAAATTTACAAGGAGAAAACAACAAATACTCTGCTTTTCTTCGTTATCCCGGCTTTTGTGAATCCGGAACTTGAAGGATATATGGTGAAAAATAAGGCATTAGGTTTTATCATAACGAATAATTCAAGTGAATTATCACACATCATTGCAAATGAATATTTGGATGGTTTTGCCAATATTGCACCGACAGATGAGGATAGAAGGAGTCAGTCAGCTTGGAATCTGGACAATGAAGAATGGATCCGGATCAATAAAAATCCGCGGGTTTATTCGATCATTGATGACTACGAAGAGGTTGTGACAAATAATGGATTGATCGCCTATTATTTTTTCGAACAGGCCAAGGATGGAACGATTGTATTGAAAAACAAAAGCTTTCTTGCTTCGGTCATGCGTCCGATGAAGAAGAATACTTATTCGTATCACCTCCAAATCGATAATATTCTTTACAAAACTATATTCCGGATAAAATCCAAACCTTTTAATTCCCTGCATCTGCTTAGTGTTTTGGCATCCGTCTTCGGGTTTATTTATGGTTTCCGGAAACTTCGTGCATTTTTGAGAGCACGATTAAAAAAACCGCAATGGGTTTCATTTCTCTCCCGGTTTATCCAATGGTTAGGGATACTTGCTCTGTCTTATGCCCTGATTTTGGTAGTCGATCTGGGATATTCCTGGTTTGAAGTAACCGATGGGATCATAAAATCTTATTCCGGTCAGGATGAGAAAAAAGTTCTGAATCTCCTGTTTGATAATACACATCCGAATAAATTGGAAGAGAAGGCTATAGGATCCGAATTAATTATCAAGCGGGATAAAAATTACTTCCTGTACGAACGCAAAAAAGTGCTTTACTTTAAAATGAATGTTTCCAAAACAAATGTTCCTTTAAAACTCCGCCTGATCGCAAGTTCCGATTCATTAAAAACTTCTCTGCTTGAAGAGCCCATTGTGGCGCAAAGTCATTACATCGTTGTGAAAGTGTATTCCCCGAAAGGAAAATGGCTGCGTGACCAGGTCTATAATCATTTGGGGGTTGATCTGACATCCAAGCTGAAGTTGGAAGATCCGCCAAAGCGCATTTTGATTTTTGTCAACGGGTACCGGCCAACTTCCCTGGGAAGTACTTTTGAAGAAAATTTCGAAGATGTTCGAAGCAACGGACTGGAATTTCCGAATTCCCTCAATCGTTTGTTTACCGAAGACAGATACAATTATTGGCATCCATGGAGGCAAATCGATGATACTTTTAAAATAAGGATCAACCCTACAGAGTATTATTACTCTGACTGACATCATTCTGTTTCAACATCCAACCATCGGAGCTTACTGAATTTTAGTACAAATTCCAGTATTTATCCGAAAAGATGTAAAAACCGTTCATCCCACACTTGTTACAGGACAAGTACGGTAGGTTCCAAAATTTTCGGTTCGAAAAAAGCAAAAACTTTTGGCTTGCTTGCTACAAAATCAAATAAGAGGGGATTTGCAATCCGGCTTAAAAGCGGAAGAATAGCCGGCAGAAACTTATACCAAATGTTAAATGAATTGCCCAATTCTTCAGCAAATGATACACTTTATATCATTGCACACAGTATGGGATTTGCTTATGCACAGGGAATGATCCAGCAGTTGAGGGGGAAAATCAACTTCGGAGGGTATTACATTTTGGCCGCAGAAAATCCCGCAGCCGGAACAGTTAATTTGAAAGAATGGAAACAAGTTTGGCAATATGGAAGTAATTTACATACTGTTCACCAGGATCCGCCCTGTCTCCAGGATGGAGTTGCTCCGCAAACTTCAGTGAAAGGTTTAACCGAAAAACAACGGATTTATATTCCCCGGAAACTCTACAATCACAAAGGGTATTTTGATTCTCATTTCATAGGATGGTATAATTGGATCTTGCATATTCCCAAGGGTAAAAAGGGACATATAAGGCAACGGTAGGATGGAAAAGTTAAAAGGTATAAAGTAATGATGAATTATCAAAGATGAAATACCCCTTGATAATTAAGTCATTCATCATTGATCATTCTTTTTTCATTCCCACCTTCTCAATTCGTAATTAAATAACGGTAATCGGGTAGTCGGATTTACCTTATTTAAGGTATTGTAGAATCCTTCATTAGGAGTCAATTTTGCTATTTAGAATTATTCTACATAGCATGAACCTGTATCTCGATAGTAGGAACCAATTGATTAGTCTCGGATTCAAGGAATTAGTCCGGTCGGTTATTGGAGAGGTTTCTGTTGAATGGCATTCCGGAAATCCTGAAATAGAACAGGTAGTTCCTGAAAAGGAGCAAGTGTTGGTCTACAATTTTTCTGATAATTACCAGGAGATTGAGAATAATCTGAAAATTACCCCTGAAGATGTCAATTGTATTAAAGTTGTTTTAATCATCAACGGAGATGTGTCCGGCCTTCCGAAACTCGTTTCTTACGGAGTTTCCGGATTCATTGATATAAATTGTACCCCGGCCGAACTAAAAGAGGCATTCCAAAAGATCCTGCACAACCAGAATTATTATTGTGAATTGGTTTGGAATAAAATTCTCAATCAAGACGAGGAAATCACTTCGCCTGCTCAATTCAGTCTCACCAAACGCGAAACAGAAATCGTTGAATCCTTGCTGAATGGGAAATCAA
>CAMPIU010000329.1 GCA_946886545.1 uncultured Flavobacteriales bacterium
CCCGTGTCTTCTATCGGGAATAAAAAGATTGTTTCAATTGAAGGTCTTGAGGAGATTCCGGCTTCCATGCTTCCGCATCCTTTTCCGTGAAATTCTCGCCTAATTTTTCAACCAATTGTGCTTTCAGCATAGGTAGCATTTGTCCTAACTGGGTGTATTGTTCCAAAGCGGAAAGATTTCCCTGGCGCTCTGTTTCAATCTCTTTTAAAAGGCCTTTATATTTTGTATAATCAGCTTTTTCGTCAGCTGAAATATCAGATTCTGACTTATCCTTGAATCTTGCATGTAATTCAGCACAAATTCTGGTTTTTTCCAAACGAGCATAATCCTGGTTCTGTCCGTCCGGGCTTCCTAAGAAATTCCAGCCATGAACATCATCAATATAACCGTTTTTATCATCGTCAATCCCGTTATTGGGAATTTCATCCTCATTCGTCCAGATTTTACCTTGTAAGTCTTTATGCTCAATATCAATTCCTGAATCAATGACTGCAACAACTACGGTTGTGGACTTTTGCTTTTTCAAACTTGAATAAGCTTTTTCCGTATTCATCCCGGGAGTTGGGCCATTATACCAGTTTTTTACTTCTTCAGTTTTCTGACCATAAATAATATTCATTACACCTACGGAAAACAGGGCTAATGACAGTGTGAGGATTCTTTTCTTCATGACTATTAATTCTTTTTTTGAGAGGAATACAGTTCCTTTTAAACAAATATCTTAATTTGCAGAAAGATATTCAGAGTATTCTATATTAAAGGTTAAAAAAAATGTTCATAGGAAAACTACTACAACAAGCGGTGAAAGTAAATAAAATATTATTTATAGCAGGATTAATTTTGATTAATTCAGTAGAGGGTTTTGCACAAACTGATAATTTCCGGTTCAAGAAATTATTGGAAGAGCGAGCGAGAGTTCCTACGGCCTTTGCCATTGCAAATTCGGGGAATTTAGACGCTTTACTGGCTGTAAAAGAGATTTCTGTGAAACAGGTTACCAGAGAATGGATCTTTGTTCAGGCGAGTCCGGCGTGGATTAAAGAAACGATGGATTCGAAACTGATCAGGTCTTTTTATTTGGAGTTCTCTGTACCGAAAGCTTTAAATGATTCGACTTTGGTGAAGCATTTTGTAAAACCGGTTCACCAGGGATTGGGCGGTTTACAAACTCCTTTTACAGGGAAAGATGTTATCGTAGCTTTTGTCGATCAGGGATTGGATTATAATCACGGGGATTTTAAAGATAGTAACGGAAACACACGTGTACTTTATTATTGGGATCACACATTGCCAGTTGCTGCCAATACGCCACAGCCTTATGGTTACGGTCAGCTATGGACTGCGGCAGATATTACGGCAGGAACTTGCGGAAGCATGGAAGAATCTTCTGCTCATGGCACTTCCGTTGCAGGAGCCGGAGTTTCCAGCGGATTAGCGAACGGACAAGAAACCGGAATGGCTCCGGAAGCTAAGATTATTATTATCGAAACGAATTTTAATTTGCCCAATTGGACCATGACTGTGGCAGATGCCTGTGATTTTGTTTTTAAGAAGGCTGATGAATTAGGTCTTCCTGCTGTGGTCAATTTGTCTGTCGGGACCTATTTGGGAAGTCATGACGGAACCGACCCGGCTGCTGTATTAATGGATGATTTACTGGATGAAAAAGACGGACGAATCATTGTTTGTGCTGCCGGAAATTCTGGGTCTTGGGGAAAATATCATGTTCATGGTGAGGTAGATGCAGATACTTCGTTTGTTTGGGTAAAACCGAATCCCGGAAGTCAATTGGGACCAAATACGGTTTATCTGGATCTTTGGACCGACCTTTCGGATGCTACCTGGAGTTATTCCTGGGGAGCAAACCTCGGAAGCGGAAGCTTCGAAGAACGTGCCGAACTGATTTACAGAGCTGCGAATACAGGTGTAGGAACAACAATTAAAGACACTCTTTGGAACGGATCGAACCGGATTGCAACAATAGAAATCTATCCGGAAATCGTTGGTCCGAACCTGCATCTGGAATTCTACTTAAACAATGTTGATTCTACGAGTTACCTCTATGCACTTAAAACCAAAGGAAGTGGGAATTACGATGCATGGAGCGGTTCATCGATCATTGCATTGAATGATATGCTTACAACCGGTTTACCTTCCACTGCAGTTTATCCGGATATTCAACATTACCACATGCCCGATTCATTGCAAACTATTGTTTCTTCCTGGAATTGTTCTCCGAAAGTAGTCACAGTAGGTAATATGAGAAACAGATACGGACACATTGATAACAATGGAAACCAATACTTGCCGAATCCTCCCAATTATACCATGGTGGGTCAATTGACTCCGGCATCTGCAAAAGGCCCTACAAGATCTGGTCTTATAAAACCTGATGTAGTTGCATGTGGAGATGTTTCTTTAAGTGCGGGCCCGTTTTGGCTATTGAATGATCCGGGATTGAATTCGGTGATTTCAAATGACGGATTGCATGTGAGAAATGGTGGAACATCCATGGCTTCTCCGGTTGTTACAGGAATTGCAGCTTTATATCTTCAAAAATGTAGCAAAGGAAATTATCAAAGCTTTCTGGATGCAGTTCATACGACTTCTTATACGGATGGATTTACCGGAACAATTCCAAATAATGCCTATGGCTATGGGAAAATTCACGCCTTGAATTTGATGTTGCAGTCAAATTTCACCAATACCATCACAGCAGATGCAATTTTCTGTCCGGGAGACAGTGCTGTCTCAACAACTTCCATCCCGAATTATTCTATTCAATGGATGAACGGAGATACGACACTCAATTCTGCATTAACTGCTTCCGGAGATGTCTATTTTACAGCTTATGATCAAAACGGTTGTGTTTCTTTTTCGGATACTATAAATGTTTTGGCTGCCTCCGCTCCACCGGCTCCAACTATTTATGTTAACGGAACTTTACTATCAACGGATCCTTATCCGAGTTTACAATGGTATGAGAACGGAGTTTTGATTCCGGGCGCAACAAATACAACCTATACCATTACTTTACCTTCATCATCGTTCTTTACAGTTTCAAGAATCAGTATCGATGGATGTGAAGTTTTTTCACAACCTTACAATCCTTCGTTAGGAATTGACGAATTAAATAATCAAATGAATGTTTATCCTAATCCTACATCAGGCGACTTAACAATTGATACTTTCATTCCGCTGAATAGTATTCAAGTGGTTGATGTTCAAGGAAGAACGGTGAAAAAGGTTAATAATGGAAAATATGAAATTTCCATTTCAGAATTGGAAAGCGGAACATATTATTTAATTATTCACACGGATGTTCAATACTTTCAGGTGAAAATTGTGAAGAATTAAAAAGAAGCCGTATTTTTGGCGCAAATAATTAATCGAATGAATTTAACAGGTATAATTGCTATTTCAGGAAAACCAGGGCTTTATAAAGTATTGGCACAAGGTAAAAACAACATCATTGTAGAATCTTTAGAAGACAAAAAACGTGTTCCGGCTTATTCTTCGGACAGAATTTCTGCTTTGGATGATATTTCTATTTATACCTACGATGATGACAAACCATTGAGAGAGATCTTTATTTCGATTTTTGAAAAGGAAAAAGGAAAAGAAACTATTTCTCATAAGGAAGATCAAAATAAGCTGAAAGCTTATTTGGTAGAAGTGTTGCCTAATTTTGATCAGGAACGCGTTTACGCTTCTGATATCAAGAAAATCTTTCAGTGGTATAACCTGTTGTTGAAAGCCGGTGCATTGATCATGGAAGAGGAAGTGAAAGATGATGCTCCTGCTAAAGAGAAAAAAGCAGCGAAACCATCAGCTAAGAAAGATGCTGATGCAACTTCAGAAGAAGCTGCTCCTGCAAAAAAAGCTCCTGCAAAAAAAGCAGCAGCTCCGAAAGCGGCAACTAAAGCACCAGCGGCATCAAAAGGTCCTGCTAAAGCATCTGCGAAAACAACAAGTGCGAAAAAAGTGGCTGCTCCTAAAACGGGTTCGTCAAGAGGTAAATGATTATCCAAAATATTTTTTAAAAAAGTAGGGGCGGAAAATTTTCCGCCCCTACTTTTTTTATTTTTGTATTATGAG
>CAMPIU010000330.1 GCA_946886545.1 uncultured Flavobacteriales bacterium
ATACTGGAACGCACCCAGCATGATCGAGTTATTGAAAATCATGATGTGCGTGCCGATCGTAAAGAAAATCCCCAGAATGAAGGTATAGAAGGAAACCGTGATATTATTCAGTGTGATTTCCAGGAACATGCTGACTTGTGATCCGCTGTGATAAACGCCCAAAGGATCACCTTTTTCAATGTTTTTCAGGGTCATTTCAACATAAGCATCACCCAGAATCATCCGTGGAAAATCCGGGTTGAAGTGTGTAGAAATGGCTCCGACAATCGTCCAGAACAGAAATACGAAAAGTGCAAAGAGCAAGTTTTTCCGCGACCTGTAAATCTCCAGCGGAATGGAAACCCTCCAAACGGTAAACAGTTTTTTAAAGGAATCTTTTCGTTGTTTGTGTACCAGGTTGTGCACTCCCTGTGCGATCTGATTCAGGTAAACACGAACCGTCCGCTTATTATAGAACGTTTGAGCATAACTTAAATCATCTGTGATATCAGAGTATAAATCTGCTATTTCTTCAGGATCACTAGTTTGATTTGAAGTCAAAGACTGGAATTTCTTCCACTTTTCTTTGTTCTGTTCTATGAAGGAGGTTTCTTTCATGCGGTCCGATAAAAATAGTTGTTTTATTGAATCCTGAAAGCATTGGATAAGGAAATTTATTAAAAGTGAAAATGGATAATTGATAAGGATGGATTTATTCTTATCTGCTGTAGAAGATCCATTCGAAAGCAGTGCTTTCTCTTCTTTTCATCCCGATAGCTATCGGGACTCAATTAATATCACTTTCTCTTCGAAGCCTTATGCGAAACCTCGAATTTCCCGATCTTGATAAAGAAACCGCCTTTTTCTGTTTCAGTTGCTTTCCCTGTTTTGAAATCCACCGGTGTTTTTGTTTTTTCCGAGATCGTGTTGGTGATGATCGGAATCGGGTTTCTCATGTTGGAATTACCTGCATTTGAAGCCAGATCTTTAGTCGGTGCTTTGTTTACTTCTTCATTAAGGGTCGGAGCAACGGGTTGTTTGTTGTCTTTCACCTGGGGCAAAATCGTTGGATGATGTGGTTTGTTTTCTGCAATCGGGTTTTTCTCCATTTCAGGTTGAACCGGAACTAAAGGATCCGGATTCTTTTTATCCTGTTGAATGAGCTGCTTTTGAGTTTTTTCCGCTTTTGAATTTACATTCGCATTGTTCTTTTGAGCAACGTATAGTGTATTTTCTTCAATCGGTCCGTTGGAAGGAATAACTTTAGATGGTTTCTTGTTATCCGTTTTTGTCTCATGTCCGTTTTTACCGTTATGAGCTACAGTGTTCGGAGTTATTTCTTTGGTGTTGCCGTTGAATCCTAACTGGAAAAACAACACCAACACAGCAGCGGCGCTAATTATCCCGCTGATGAGTTTCCACGGAACAAGTTTAACCTCCTTCTCTTTCAGATTTTCTTTGTTCGGGTAAGCAACAATTGAAGGCTCCAAACGTGTTTCCACGTAAGCGGCAAGAAGTTTTTGAGCTTCCGGATTTGCTGCTAAGTATGCGTCGAATAATTTATCTTCTTCAACTGAAAGAACCTGTTCGATTCGTCCGATTACAAAATACTCCAGGTTTTCACTGGAAACAATTGTCGGTTCCTCCTTCTTTAGCAATAGTTTTTGAAGCGGATCCAGTTTATCGGGAGCATCATCCAGTTTCAGTAAATCCTCATCAACCTGTAATTCAGGATGTGCGGCAAGGAACTCTTCAAACGCAATACGCTCCCCTTCTGAAAGAGTTCCTTCCAGGTAATCCAGGTAAAAGGATTCGTAATTGTCGATATGAATGAGTTTTTTCATGCTACTAATTCTGTTGATTTTAAGTAGTTCTTCAAGGTTTGACGAGCTCTAAAGATATACACTTTTACTTGTGATTCGTTCAGAGCAGTAATTTCTGCTATTTCATTGTAATTATATCCTTCGTAATCCCTTAACAGAATCACGGTCTTTTGAATTTCAGGCAATTTATTAACCGCTTCCTGCAGCGTTTTCTGAACATCAAACAAGTGACTTAAAACATCGTCTTGTTTTACATCCTCACCCTCAAAGCTTGTCGTTCGTTTTTCCTTTTTCAGGGTATCAACCATTTGGTGATAAGCTGTGGTAAATAAATACGACTTTGCTTTTGAAGCATCAATGCTTTCATGTTTCTCCCAAACTTTTGCAAAAGTGTCCTGAATAATGTCTTCGGACAGCATGCGGTTTTGGGTGTGCTTGACTACGAACCGATAAATATTATCAGCATACAATTCAACCGCCTCGTTGTATTCTTTCCTGGTCATGTAGTCGTTTAACAATCGTAAGACTGGTTCACACCTATAAAGTTACAGCAGAAATTCATTTTTTTTGAAATTATTTCAAAAGCCTTGGTTTATTGTGGGTTACAAGCCGTATCATTGTGATGAATTTAATGATTACTTATGAAACTGATTGCTTTACTACTTGTTGCTTTTTCGGGATTTTCAACTTTGCACGCTCAATGTGATGCCGATGTGCGCGAAGCTTTCGGAGGAGTTTCTTCCATAACTATCTATAATACCTATCTCACAATCGGGGCAATTGCAGATGGGCATGTGAATGACGTTTATGATGCCGAACGTGTAAAAGAATTAATGGGCGAACAAGCTTCGATGCTTCAATCTGTTATCGATATGCTTTCCAAATGTCAGACAGCGAAAAGTAACGGATTGAGTGCAGAAGATGTTCTTTACGTAAAAGACCTCATTGCCTGTTTGAAATCCTTAAAAGAAGAAGCATTGGGTTTGAGTGATTATGCTGTTACCGGAAGTGAGGCCGCTCAGACTAAATACAATACCAACCGTGATAAGGCCTGGTCTCAGATAAAAACCTTAATGGGAATAGAATAAAAAGCTAAAAAGGACTTTTGAGTAAATGATTGATGCACTTCGTGTTTTTCTTCGGAAGTGTTTTTGTGAAAACAGTAGTATTGTCAGATAGTGGATTAACCGATGAGACAGTTCTGTTTGGTTCAGAATCTGCGTAAATCTGCCAAATCTGCATGCCATTTGAAGTCCAGTATTGGATTTTTCATGCGGATTTTGCAGATCTAATTTAAATATCGTCATATGCAATTCAACTTAAAAACCCTCATTTTACTGGCTGGACTTAGTTTTAGTTGCGTATTCATTTCTATTCAGTCATTTGGACAAGTTGAAGAGGAGGTAACTTCTTGCGGCCCGGCAATAGAGAAGGAAATACAACAAGGAGGTATTTACGATATTGTAGATGAACCGGCAAGTTTCCCCGGAGGAGCCTCGGCTTTAAGAGTGTTTCTTGCGGACAATTTGGTTTTTTCGGAAGAAATGATCGGTGATGGGTCCAAAAGAAAGTATTACGTTAAGTTTATCGTTGACAAAGATGGTACTTGCAGGAATTTTACAATTATCAAAGTGATCAATGAGTGTCTTGGATGCGACAAAGAAGTTCTTCGCGTGCTACAGTTGATGCCAAAATGGAAACCCGGGTTAGTTGAAGGCAAACCTGTTTCCTCGTGGTTTCGGCTTCCTGTGACTTTTGGGCTTCAGTAAAGTTTCCTATCTTTGAAAAAACCATCTTATGAAATTCAATTTTAATAAAACCAGCTTAATCCTTACTCTCAGTTTGCTTAGTTTTCAATCTTTCGGACAGGAGCTTAAACCTGATCTTCCCGATCCGCCAACGGAAAAGTCGAATCAGAAAGAAGTTGTTTATGATTTTGTAGATGAACCGGCTGATTTTCCTGGAGGAAGGGAAGCTTTGCTGAAATACCTTTCGGATAACATTGTTTATCCTGATCGCGCTTTGAAGAATAGAATACAGGGAAAATGCTACATCACGTTTGTCATAACCGATGAGGGTAAAGTAGAGCAAATAACCATCAAAAAGGGAGTGACTGATTGCCCGGAATGTGATGCGGAATCGGTTAAAGCAATTGAGAAAATGCCTGTGTGGACACCTGGGAAAATTAAAGGTGAAAACGTGAATAGTATTTTTTCGCTTCCTGTTACATTTAAATTGTAAAAATTTAATTTTAAAATTTTATGCACTTAAAGAACATTATCTTAATC
>CAMPIU010000331.1 GCA_946886545.1 uncultured Flavobacteriales bacterium
ATTACGGCCTGCGATAAATTTGTATACATCGAGATCCTGAAACCCAAACCGCTTCCTTCGAAATCCGAAACAAAACAAAAACAAAGTAAGAAGGAAACTGCTCCGATTCCGATGAATAAAGTCGATATGAGTCTGGTGAACCTGCTCAAGGAAAGTGTAAGTGACCTGGCAGACGAAACAGGCTGGACTTTCTTGGGGGAACTGGGAAATTTCCTGCAGAAAAAGAAACGCGACTTTGATCCGCGGAACTACGGCTTCCAAAAATTGCTTCCGCTTATCAAAAGCACCGACGAATTTGATATCGATATCCGTGAAACAACCAACCGAAATACCAAACACATCTTCGTTAAATTAAAAGAGTAGGGACGCGATGCCTCGCGTCCCAGATGCGATTTCTTTATATTAATGTAAGTACAACCAGGCATTTCAATTGTTTTAACATTGTATCCTAGAATAGGGAGGAAACCAAGAATGTCCTCAATTTTACATTTGCAATTCAAACAAGCTAATCTTACTTTCGAAGTATGAAACAACTGGTAACCGTTTTTTTTGGAATCTTTTGCAGCATACAGTTTGCCCAGGCTCAGCCATACAAACCGCTTTTGGATAATTTCAACGAATGGCATTTTACTACCTGCTTTTCGGGTTGTAATACCGATGTGTATTATACGAATGGGGATACGATTGTGGGTGGACTTTCCTACAAGATTCTTGATGGATATCACTACACGTCGCGTACATTTCTCCTGCATGAAGATGTAGCCAATCGACAGGTGACTTTGGCAAAGATCCAGCCAACTAAGATTGATGAATTTCTGCTTTATGATTTTGGAAAGAACGAAGGTGATACAATGGAATTGTTTAATCCCAACAGCCCTTTTATGGAAGATCCCGGATTCTTCCGTTTAGATTCAATCCGCTCTCATCCTCTTGAAGATGGGAATTCATACCGTCATTTTTATTGGTCACCTGCACCGGGGAATACAACTTACATTGCTCATCCTGTTTGGGTGGAGGGTGTTGGTTCTCTTTCGCTGATCAACGCTGCTGGGGCCCAGCCGGATTTCAATGGGGCAGGGCAATTGAATTGCTTCTTTAAGAACAGTGATGCTTTTTATGTCAATTTGGATTCAATCGATTCCTGTGAACCGGTACATGTACTCGGAACTGAAATATTCGAATTGCCTGATTGGAGCATTTATCCCAATCCTTCATCCGGATTTATTCAAATTGATGGTTTGAATGGGGAAGGAATTATTGATATTATTTCATGTACAGGTGAATTGATCAAACAGGAAGAAATAAATGGTCAATGCCCTATAGATATTTCCTCCTTACAAAATGGGACGTATTTCATCCGCTACAACAATCGGTATTTCCCCTTTATAAAAACCCCGTAGGGACGCGATGTCTCGGACTTTATTTATTATACTCACCAAAATAATGATAATGCTTCTAATTTAGGAAACAAACCAAGTTTCAAACTGAATATTCACTATGTGTTCTATGAATCTATGTGGTTCATTTTACCACATAGCACACAGTAGTTCACATAGTTTTTAGAGTTTAAGTAGCTTGGTGAGCTTTCTACATTATTACCGATGCCTCGGGTCCCAAAGAGTGTATTTTTCGCGTCCCGAATAAATATGCCAGGAATTCCAATCAACAACCCGCATCCCACGGACCGTCTCTGGTTATAGGTGTAAATCCACCGCCTATGTGCAACACCAGGCCACTTCCTCCTCCAATCCACAGTCTGTTCGAACGATCCTCAAAAATAGATTGGACAGTTCTGATGTGGAGCCCCTCTTTTTCACCGAAGTGCGTCAGTTTTTCATTAGCATAACGGTAAATTCCGGACCCTTCAGAGGTAAACCAGATCGCTCCGGATGAGTCTTCGTAAATATTCCAAACTTCATTATTCCCAATCTCCTTTGCAGATGAAAAATGCCGGAAATTTTTCCCGTCGAATTTGCTTAAGCCGGCATCCATGGAGCCAAACCACATATTCCCCTTGCGGTCTTCCAGAATACAGGTCAAATCATTGGAACACAGACCGTCTTTTTTTGATAGCCGGTCAAACGTTTTTCCATTGAATTTGAAAGCACCTTTATCGGCTGTTGCAATCCAGAGATTTCCGTTTTTATCTTCGGCGATGGATCTTACCCAGCTTTTTTCTGCTCCCTGGATCGGAAAGGATTCGAATGTTTTGCCGTTGAAGCGGCACAATCCTTCGGAAGTACCTGCCCAGATTGTTTCGTTATGATCCTGGAAAATGCACCAGGTACTCAAACTGCTTAAACCATCCTTGTCGGTAAAAATGTGCATGTTCTTTTTGCCTGCCAGCTCTTCAGAAGGATTAAATCGTGTGATTCCATTATTGGTCGAGAACCACAAGTTTCCGTTCTTTTCTTCCAGTATCCCGGTGATTTGTGAGCCACTCAATCCTTCTTTTAGATTGATGTACGTGAGATTCTTCCCATCAAATTTGGCAAGGCCGTCCGTGTTTGTTCCAAACCATAAGTTCCCTTTACTGTCCTGGAACACACGACGCACGTATTCACTGATAGCATTGGAATAATAGCAGGGAAGTTGAGGTCCGTAAACAAGTGTGTCATCCCAGGTTGTAGATTGCGGGATTGTAGCTTTTGACTTTTTGTTCTCTAATGTTTGTGCGCTGTAAAGACAAATGATTAAAGAAGCTCCGATAAAAATTGCTTTCATATTTTTTCGTGTTTTCATAAAAGTAGGTCCTTCGGATTCGGAGCTGTTTAAAGAAATGTAAATTAATGTAAATCGAATGAAAATGTTTTAACGTGTCCCGGATGGTCTGTATTCACCGGAAAGGATGAGGGCGTATTTCGCTTTCCAAAAGTTCATTTTTTAATAGTGAACTATTCCCGATTTATTGCAACGTTGTTCTGAATAATCAGTAAATTTGGGACTCATTAACAAAGCAGTTTTATGATTCAATTATCAGATCGCGTATTGGAAATGGAAGAGTCGGCAACCTTGGCAATGTCTCGAAAAAGCAGAGAATTGCGAGCACAGGGGAAAGACATTATTTCATTAAGTTTGGGTGAACCCGATTTTCATACTCCGGATTTTATAAAGAAAGCAGCCATTGAGGCGATGGAGCAGAACTTTACAACTTACACTCCTGTTCCGGGATATGATGATTTGAGAGATGCAATTGCAAACAAGTTTAACCGCGATAATGGAATTCCATATAAGCGTGAAAATATCGTTGTTTCGACAGGAGCAAAACAATCCATTGCCAATTTGGTAATGGCTACGATTAATCCGGGTGATGAGGTCATTATTCCGGCACCATACTGGGTTTCTTATGCTGAAATCGTAAAAGTTGCAGGTGGAATTCCGGTAATTGTTGCTACAACTATTGAAAGCGATTTTAAATTCACACCGGAACAATTCCGAAAAGCTATTTCTCCAAAAACAAGGATGATGATGTTTTCTTCTCCTTGTAATCCCACGGGAACTGTTTATACAAAAGATGAGTTACGTGCATTGGCCGATGTAGTAAAAGAAAATCCTGGAATCATCGTCATGTCCGATGAGATCTACGAACATATCAATTTTGTAGGACACAATCATTCCATGGCGCAATTTGAAGATGTTCGTGAGCAAATCGTTACGGTAAACGGTGTTTCAAAAGCATGGGCAATGACTGGTTGGAGAGTCGGATATATCGGTGCTCCGAAAGAAATTGCGGATGCTTGTAATAAAATTCAGGGCCAGTTCACTTCCGGTACCTGTTCAATTGCTCAACGTGCAACAATTGCTGCGGTCAATGCTGATCCTGCGATCTTAAAAGAGATGGTGAAAGCATTTGAAAACAGACGGGCACTGGTCTTGGAAGCATTGGATAAAATGCCGGGTGTAAAAACCAATAAACCCGGAGGAGCATTTTATGTATTCCCGGATATTTCCAGCTTCTTTGGTAAAAAGAATGGAGATAAAACAATCCAAAGTGCAGAAGATCTGTGCATGTATCTTTTGGATAAAGGAGTTGCTTTGGTTTCAGGAGAAGCTTTCGGTGATGCCAATTGTATGCGCATATCTTATG
>CAMPIU010000332.1 GCA_946886545.1 uncultured Flavobacteriales bacterium
GCTCCTTTATTCCGGGCTCTGCTTCGTTTAGGTTCAATATAAACAATATCACCGGCTTCAAGCATGTCTTTTTTCTCTGCAAAATTATTGTACTTGTACATTTGCCACATTGCCAGGTCAAATTCCTTCGCGATTTTGTAATATGTATCTCCTTTTCGTGCAATGATGAATTTAACCTCGTTTTTATTCTCTTTCGCAATATGATTTTGATATTTCAAGCAAGACTCATCGATCTTCATGGAAGAGACCGGCTTGTTTGCACTCGCCTCTTTCGATCTGTTTTCTTTCACATTATTCGCTAATAATTCTGTTCCATTATTATCCGGAGCAGTTTTATCATCGTATTCATACAATTTCAGCCGCTCAATTAAATCGATTAGTTTTTCAGCATACTGCGGATGTGTTGCATAGCCGGCTTTCTTCAAACCTTTTGCCCATGATTTATAATCATCAACCGGGAATTGGAATAAACCTGCGTAGCGCGGCTTTTTGGTAAGGAACAAACTATGATCATTGTAAGATTCCGTTGCGGTCGGATATTTTCTGAAACACTCTCCTTTTGCATCGTCATCGAAATAGATCTTTTCACCGGTCCAGTCGCTGCACTTAATCCCGAAATGATTGTTTGCTTCTACTGCAAGCGGCGAATTTCCACTCCCACTTTCAAGTAACCCCTGTGCAAGTGTAATACTCGCAGGAATTCTATAAGTAAGCATGTGTTCAACTGCCACATTCGACCACATTGTTACGTAATCTGTCTGAGTCATTTTTGCGGGAACTTCTCCTCCGAAAGAACAGAAAGAAATTCCTAATCCTACAATTGCTAAGCTTTTCATCATCTTAAAAAGGCATTGAATTCTGTCTAGAATACGCAAATGTAAGAACTTGGTTACAAAAATTGTTGAAAACTCTTCATTCAATTGTTGATAACTGTGTAAGATGCTTGTTATTAGTGATTAGGCAATAGTGTTTCGATATTAGAAATTTAGGATGTTAAGACTATAAGGGGCATTAGTTATCGGAAGTTAGTTTTAGTAGTTAAATATGGTTCTTAGTTGTTAAATTCATATACAAACGTAACTATATCTATGCTTCATTTATGCTTCATTTATACCATATTCATAGTTATACTATGTCTCAAACTTTAAGGATTGAAACAATAAATGGCATGACAAATGCCTTTTGACTATTGAAAAAGCTGATGTTTCGGAATTAGTTCAAAGAATTCAGCCATCGACCTGTATCTAATCCGTCTGCAAAATCAGTAATATCAGGAGCCTGGGCCTTGCCAAATGGGATAAAACCATGTCCGACGATTGCCTGAAGATTTTCGCTCATTCCTTCGATTTTTTCCAGAATGACCGATTTATCTTCATAATATTCATAGTAGATTACAGATAAAGGAGCGTGGATTCCTTCATCTTCTTTCAGCATGAATACATTATTGTCCAGGAATGGAATTTGATTCATCAGGAATATCGTTCGATTGTAATCGTAATTATTCCCGTATTTGTGATGCTGAATGAGATGTGCCTGATCTAAGAAGTTTTCAAAAATGCGATTTAGGTTAAATCCGGCCGGCAAATACAGTTTGGAAACATTCCTGCAGCCCATCCCAAAAAAATCAAAGCAGTCGGAACCCAATTTACTGAGCTCCAAATCTGTTTCAGAGCCATCCAATACCGCTATTGAAGTCCGGCTCTTTCTAAACAAATGAGGAACATGGCTGAAATAGGTTTCGAATTGGGCAATCGAATTATTGCTTCCGGTAGCAATTACCGCGTCGTAATTTTTAATCGGTCCCAATGAAACCCCGATATACTCTTTCAATTCAGGATTCCATTCATGCATCCATTCAATCAATTTCATCGGAATCCGGCTATCCGAACTACTTAACTTGCATAAAGCCTTATTCCCGGTAATTAAAACACAGAGCAAATCGTGAAACCCAACGAAAGGAAGATTCCCTGCCATGATGAGTGCAATCGTTTTTGGCTTATCAGTAAACTGATACCTGTCTGAAAAACTTTCAAGCGATTCTTTTTCAATTAAATGATTAATTCCATTTAAAGCTTTGATGCAATTTTCTTTTGTAAACCAGGGATTCAGCTGAACCTCTTTGTTTACTACTTTTTGAAGACTTAGAAACTCATCTTCCGTTAATCCGCATTCGTAACCAGGCCATTGTTCATTGAGTGTAAATGCGCTTAATGCTTTTCTAAGTTGACCGAAAACTTCTATGATTGCTTTTTTTTCCACCTCACAAAATTAATTCCTCTGTAAGGAATTCCGTTATTTTTTTGAAATATTTCAGCATTTAAATCTGAGACCTCCGTATATTTGCACAAAAAAAAGTCTCTTATGGCAATCATGATTACAGACGAATGCATCAATTGCGGTGCATGCGAACCGGAATGTCCAAACAACGCAATCTATGAAGGTGGTGCTGAGTGGACGTATGCGGACGGCACGTCATTAAAAGGATTGATTACAACATTAAATGGTGAGGAAGTTCAGGCAGATGAAAATTTCGAACCGAAGGATATGGATGTTTACTACATTGTTACAGATAAATGTACGGAATGTGTAGGTTTCCATGATGAACCTCAATGCGCTGCGGTTTGCCCGGTCGATTGTTGTGTAGATGATCCTGAATATCGTGAAAGTGAAGATGAATTGCTTGCGAAGAAGGATTTTATGCACTTATAAGAGCAGGTTCTCTCCTCAAATGTAACATAGTTACTTTTTTAGCGTTTTAGTGTTATGAAAGTTTCATTCGGTTTATTAATCATACTTCTTACGAGTCTCACATCCCGGGGCCAATTTGACGTTTTTTCAAGGGAGCAGGAATTAGCTGTCTTGCTGGATTCTATGCGAGCATCTGAAAACAATGAGCGTAAAGAGTTTTGGAATAAACAATTCAAGACATTAATTGATCAGACACTTCACGAACCTACTGTTTTCGATTTAACATTTACGAAATTACGGACACTGGGAATTATTGACAGTCCTGACAAACTGGTACGGATTGTTAACTGGAATGTAGAACAAGACGACGGAAGTCAAAAGTATTACGCTTATGTAGTCCACAGAAACTCACTAAAAGATACAAAGCACAAAGTAATCGAATTGATCGACAAATCCTTTATGCTGACCGCCAAACCTGAGGAAACACTCGAAGCTGACATGTGGTATGGTGCGTTGTATTACCAGATTATCCCGGTAGAAAAAGCAAACAAAACGTATTACACAGTATTAGGTTGGGATGGCGGCACCAGAATGAGTAACACCAAATTGATCGACGTACTCTATTTCACAGGAAACAGTGTGAAACTGGGCTATCCCTTGTTTAAATCCGGAGGCACAACTGTAAAGCGTTTATTTTATGAACATTCGGAGCGTTCTGTGATGTCATTGCGCTATGAACCGGAATACAAACGCATTATTTTTGACCACTTAATGCCCGAAACTCCTACGATGGTTGGTTTTTATGAGTTTTATGTTCCGGACATGTCTTACGATGCATTTGTTCTTGATAATAATCGTTGGGTATTAAAGGAAGATGTTATTGGTATTAACAAAAAAGACGTAAGTGTTTCTGTTGCACAAGTCGATGACAAAAGCGGTGAAGTCAGCACCACCACTACTCCCGGAAAATGGGTTGATCCGACAGGTGAAGGAAAAGGATCAGCGAATGATGTGCACGTAGCAGTTCTCCCCGATTCCGATGCCACAAACACGACCGAAGAAAGCAAAAAGCCGGTTAAAAAAGACAAAAAGGACATGACTGCGCTTGAAAAATATGAGGCACGGAAGAAACATAAAAAAGACGAAGAACCTCCCTCCACCCTCAATTCCGGCCGGAAAAGAAAACCAAGAAAGTAAAATTCTCTTTCAAAATCTTGTATTTCAATAAATAAAAATGAATATTTGTTTCGCTGCAACCCTTAATTAATTATGCGAAACGAACTGGATTACGACTCTCAGAGAGAAGTCTTTACTAAAATTGTTAAAGCCGGAAAACGTACTTATTTTTTTGATATAAAAGCTACAAAAGGCCAGGACCACTACATTACCCTTACAGA
>CAMPIU010000333.1 GCA_946886545.1 uncultured Flavobacteriales bacterium
ACCTGCTTCATTGATCTGATCATTAAAATAAAACTGATCCGAATCCATAAGAATATGAGCTCTTCCCATGACGGAGAGTTGTCTCATGATGGAGATCTCCGATTCGGAAAGTGCATTGAAGCCCGCAAAAACAAATTGAGTGTCTTTATCATTGGCAAATGCCAGATCGATGTTGTTAGCAAAAAACCGATAAGCCTTTCCTTTCGTAGTAACTGATTTTGCTTTCAAGCGCTCTTCCAGTGCAAAATAATAGGGTTTCAATTTATCCCAGAACGCCATGAACTGGATTTGTCCTTTGGACAATTCTTCCGAATTAAAAGACCAATTCTCAATTTCCCGTATATCCCGCAGATTTTTAAACAACTGGTCTGCAGGGACCAAATATCGGTCGATTTCATCAAAATCACTCAAGAGTGTTTGCCCCCAAGCCATAAATGAATCAAAGGAATCCACATTTATTTCTACGGGGTCTTTTTTGAAAAGCTCATATAATTCAAAAAGCAAACTGGTTTTATCGAGCACCGGAACCGGGTTAATATCCTGAATCCACCTGTCGATAGTTACAATTTTCGGAGACAGGATCGGCTTGCGGTAAAATTCAAAGAAAGCGCGCTGCAAATAGGCGATCATTCGCTCAGAAGGAACAACAATACATGCATTCTGATTATTCAGTGCATGTTCACTCATGTAATTCACGATTCTGTTTACAAATGCTTCCATACGAATTAAGTCCCCCAAATTTTGCGGTTCATTCTAGTTTTTGTAAAACGTAAACCCGAAATCATCCAGCAAAACACTATTCTTATTCGGATTATGAATGTAGAAGCTCAATTTTTCCTTTGCTGATGGTCTTTGAGGAAGGAAAATGATAAATTCTCTTTCTGCCCATTCGTTGGCCGGAAAAAGCGGATTCAATTCAATGGTCTGATAATATGAAAGCTCATTTCCGCTGGAGTAAGCAACAATAATAGAAATCTGATTGTCATTCCTTCTCAAGAATTTCCCTTTTATTTTCATCACTCTTCCTTTGGTGTCCGGTCCAACATCCTTTGTGAAATCATGTGCAAAGCCATAGACTTCATTCTCATCAATTAAGCCTGCCTGGTTTTTACTGTTTCCGGGATCTGTTTCAAGTTTAACATTTTCAATCCCTTTTTCCGATTCAAAGTCCGTAAAAATCTTTTTATAAGGTTCTTTCACATCCATGAAATCCATGAGTGTTTGCGGAATCGCATCAGTTTTCCTCCTGCACAAAATAAGATTTTCGTTCGATGCAATAGATTCTACTCTCTCCAGGATTTGCGGGTAAATTGCATAAACTTCCTGCATGAAGTAAGGTTTCTGAAAAACAACATAATCCCATTTCCAGTTTAATCCCCTGTCAATATCGTCAGGAGAATGACCCTCTACTGCCAAACCAACGCGGTTCATTCTGACAAAAGGGATATTTGGTCCATAGGTGTGAATGACCAAAATAGTATCTTCACTTAAAACACCCGATTTAGTCAGGAATTCATCGGATCCTGCAAAGTTCATAACCGAACCGGTGAAATGGTCATTGGCCACATAAACTCTTCTTTGCTTCTGAAAATCACTTGTTTCTTTGAATGCTACAATTCCAAAATAGATTACAAACAGCGCCATCACTGTTTCGCCGTAATACCACTGGGGTTTCGGGAGAATAGCCAGGCACAAGGCTACAAAGAATACGATCGGCAAATAGAATGTGTCCAGGAAATAGTAATCATGCGCATAGAACTGCTTGGTCATTGCAAACCAGAATAAACATACCCCGATCAGCCAAAACAAACAAATGAGCCACCATCCTGAAAAGACTTTGTAGGAACTTCTTTCTTTAATCAAAAATGAGATCAGAACTAGTACGACAAGCAGGAAAATCAGGAAATAGTGCTTGACCGAAAGATAAGCCAATACCATTACTTCCCACATTTTTGCGAGAATGATCTTCATTTCTTCAAGATTATCGGCCGGTAATAGTTCACTTAAAAAGTCCGAGCCGTATTTCGCCCGTAAAGTGCTATTGTAAAATTGAGCGGCAAAAACAAGCAAAAAAGAGATGACAACTCCCAAAACATTTGGCCAGAACCTGGCTTTCTTTTGGAAAATGCGAATCAATTCGAAACCCAATACGGCAAAATAAGGGATTACGAAGGTGAAACGGGCAAGTGCAGCAAAGGTGAAAAAGAACAAAGCCCATTTGAACCATTTCTTCCCGCGACCTTCAAAATACAAAGCATAACAGTAAAGTGCAATGATCGTGTTTGCAATGCTCGGGATGGTGGGTAAAAATCCGCCCTGGTAAAAAGTATATACAGGAGAAGTTATGGCAAAAAGCACTACTAATGCTGCTTTTACTTTTGAGCCGCAAATTTTCTCTGCCAATAAATAGAGAAAGAAAAAACCGACGATGCTGTAGAGTAAAATATACACATGAAAAACCCACGGTTCATTTGTTCCGAAAGCTTTCATAAAGACCGCCGGAACATAGTCATGGATTGGAAATTCTACAGCTGTAATGGTAGAATAGCTCGGATCGGACCAATTTTTAGGAAATTGATGATTGAGGATATAATTCTGAGGTTTGAAAAAGTTCAAATCATTCCTTACAAAGCCATTAGCGAGTGCCAAACGGTCATTTTGCGCCCAGGTATGAGTGTATGCAGGAATTTCATTCAGATGCTTGAATTGAAAAATCGCTGTGATAACAGTGATCAATAAAAGTGCGATGCTATTTGTTATTCTTCTTTTTTTCAAGACTCCCAAATTACTCAGAATAATCAATTGGTACAAATATCAAACTAATATTGAAATAAGCGGTCAAAAGCGCAAGTACTTGTCAAGGAATTTCTGAATTTTAGCTACCTTCACTAAATGCTAAGTTCAGTTGAAATGGATGATTCCGATGAAGGCGAAGATTTGTTTGTTTTTCGCGATTCTGTGTTCGCCGAACTGAATTATGGTACCCTTTTAAAATTTGCAGAAGCTTCTGCCATTCAGGTACTGCATCTTAGTTCCAATTCCGTTCATGCCGTTGAACTTTCCATCAACAAGGGTGTTTTTTTATGCAATTACGGATTTCGGGCAGAGCATGAAGTAATCCTCACCCAGGAAAACAAAACGGTGGTTATGGGCTGCAGTTGTGGCGGAAACGGTAAAAAACTGTGTGATCATCAGGCAATTGTGCTTTATCGCGTAATGGAACATCCTGATTTCCGGGTATTCTTTGATGAGTCTGACCGTAGGAAACGTATTTCAGAAGTGGCTCTCTCTTATGGGATTACCGAAGAAAGAAGATGGGACGAGTTGTTCCAATTGACCTATGAGAACAAACGGGTAAAAGTTACTTCCAAAAACCCCGAGCTCATTCGTCTAAACCAGGAAAAAAAAGATGAACTGACCAAGAAATTAGTGCCTGTTTCTTTTTCCCCCGAAAAATTATACAAACCTTTACCCAAGCGGTATATTTCTTTTAGTGCTTTTGCCAATGAAAACCACTTTGAATTTCAATTGCATGAAAGCGCATTGACCCAAAGCGGTAAGATAAAACCTCCCATTCAATCTCTGAATGCATTGGAACTTGCTCTTCTGGAAACCTTGCCCGAAATGATCCAGGCCTATACCGCGCTTGGCATGCTGGGTGCAAAACATCATTTATACCGAAACCTCAGCAATGATGAAGAAACGTTTCTGAAAGTGGTTAAATCTATCGGAATAGCCAAGCCGCTCTTCGAACAATTGGAGATCATCGAAGTTTGGGATACCAAACCGCCAAAAGAAGCAGATCTTACGCTTCACATTCACGACAAGCCGATGCTTTTGCATTTGGATGTCAACCAAAACGAGGAGTTTTATGAGATAACGGGTTTCATCGAATTTGACAATCTAAAAATTCCGTTCGACCAGGTGAAAATGAAAAGCGATCTTTTTATTCGTCGCGGACAAAATCTCTACCTCATTAAAAACTGGAATTACCTGAGGACTTTGAGTTACTTCAGAAAGAACCATCACAAACTTATTATTCATCAGTCGCAATTCGATGAGTTCCAGGC
>CAMPIU010000334.1 GCA_946886545.1 uncultured Flavobacteriales bacterium
GTGTTTTATATAATATTATGATTACTTCATTAATTCTGTAATGATCCGGTCATTGGAATATCCTTCCGCCTCTGCACGATAATTCCGAACGATTCGGTGTCTCAAAATTGGCAAAGCAACCGCTTTCACATCGTCAATATCCGGTGAAAACCGACCGTGTAATGCAGCGTGGCATTTTGCCCCGACGATTAAGTACTGAGATGCTCTTGGTCCAGCCCCCCAGGAAATAAAGTCTTTTGTGAGTTGCGGAGCCAACGGATTATCTTTTCGCGTTTTTGCAACCAATTTGACAGCATATTCCAATACATTATCCGCAACCGGAATGCGACGGATCAATTCCTGATATTCAGCAATTTTTTCTCCTGAAACAATTCGGTTCAAAGTGATCTTGGTATCGGAAGTAGTACTTTTTACAATTGCCAATTCTTCTACGAATGTTGGGTAATCTACCCAAATATTAAACATAAAGCGGTCCAATTGGGCTTCCGGTAAAGGATATGTTCCTTCTTGTTCTATCGGGTTTTGAGTTGCAAGTACGAAGAATGGGTGAGGAAGAGTATAAGTCGTTCCAGCCGCTGTAACTCTTCTTTCCTGCATGGCTTCTAAAAGTGCGGACTGTGTTTTTGGAGGTGTACGATTGATCTCATCTGCCAAAATGATGTTGTTGAATAAAGGTCCTTTAATAAATTTGAACTGACGGCTTTCATCCAGGATTTCAGAACCAACAATGTCTGATGGCATTAAATCTGGTGTAAACTGTACACGGTTGAAGGATAAACCTAAAGTATCCGCGATCGTATTTACCAATAAGGTTTTTGCCAATCCGGGAACCCCGACCAGCAAACAATGTCCTCTTGAAAAAATAGAGATCAATACCTGGTCAACAACTTCTTCCTGACCTACAATTACCTGGTGAATTTCGTTTTTGAGAGCTTTATAGTCTTTTACTAGTTGTTCAATAGCAGCTACGTCTGACATAGTTTTATAGTTTTTCTTTAAGGTGCTTTGGGAATCCATTGATTTTCAAAATCACAATCTTTGAAAGAGTCATCAAGGCGAATATACGCGGTTGAAATTTTTGATTTTGTCCAGACAGCAATTGCTTTTTGTCTCTTCTCTTCCAACGCCATCATCCGGAATAAATTGTAATCATCTGTCAGGTTTCCGACATGTGGTTTTGTTCTTTCGGCAATACGAACAATTCGAATAGCTTCTTTTCGCTCATTGAAATCATAATATAAGATTGGCGAAGTGATCTCGTTTAACTCCAATCCATCGGTTAGCTGGAACATCATAGGATCTACCTGGTTCACTTGCTCCACGCTCCATTTAATTTCTCCGGTAATCGGATTGGTGATATAGCCCTTGTTTTCTTTTGTATTTACATCATTCGAATAAATCTTTACTGCATCTTCCCAAGTGAGTTTATTCTCCTTTAATTCTTTATAACACTTGTCCATTCGCTTGCTGGAAGCATCTAAACTGTCTAAGCTGAACTTAGGAATGATCAGGATGTGATTGACGATATAATCGTCGCCTTTTCTTTCGATCAATTGCATGAAATGGTAACCGAATTCCGTTTCAAATACCTCACTGATCTCACCGACTTTTAAACTGTAGGCCGTTGCTTCGAAAGGGCGGACCATTGCTCCGCGTGTTGCTTCAATTCTTCCACAAGCTTTTGCACTTCCCGGATCTTCTGAATAAAAAGAAGCAGCAGAACAAAAAGTGGTTCTTCCCGAAACAACTTGCTTTCTTAAATCCGAGATCTGTTTAAAAGCAATCTCTTTATCTGCTTTGGTGATCTTGGGGAAAATAGCAATTTGCTGGAAGGAAAGCTGCGAGTTGATATAAGGTAAACTATCTTTTGGAATCGTATTGTAAAAATTCTCTACATCCAGGGGCGAGACATCGATTGCAGATGTGATTCCGCGCTCTACCTCCTGGCCTTGCAATCGTTTCTTAATGGTTGCCCGGAATTCTTCTTTGATCTGCAATTTTGTTTTTCCGTAAAAAGACTCAATGGTGATTGGATTACCTTTATCATCTTTTACATTCTTCATCTGGCTTTCAATCATGCGAAGCCTGTTTTCCATCTCGGCATCAACCTGTTCGTCACTAATTTGGATCGAATCCAATTCAGCCTGATTAACCAATAAGAAATTATAAAGCATTTGCTCCAAAATTGCACATTCACTTATTTCTTCTGTTACAACTCCATTTTGTTTCATGGATTGCTTTTGACCTTCGATTTCAGAGTAAAGAACAATGTTGTCGCCCACTTGAGCAACGACTTTATCAATTATTTTGGGTTGAGCAAAGGTCTGGGTAAATACCAGAGTGAAGAGTAAACTAAGGAATATGCTGTATTTCATGTTCTTTTTATCAAGCGAATGAACTGCTAATTTCGTGTTCTTTTTTGAGATTCAATCAATAACGCCTAGCAAATTACATTATTTTAAGAATTAACTTTTTTTTCAAAAAGAAAAACCGGCATCAACCGGCTTTTCAATAATTATTTTCCTAGACTGTAAAGGACTTGTTCGTGTATTACAATCGGATGCTTTTTGGCTATTTCAGCCAACCATTCTTTTTCCAAATAATTTTGATAATCGGAAGTTGCTGCTCCCTTTGCTTCCGTTATTGTTTTGGGAGTCGGGGCCAAAATTTCATCAACTTTTACAATGTAGTATTTACCATCAAACGAGTAAACAGGGTTCACACCTTTGTTTAAATCATGTCCTTTTAAATAAGGAGTAGATTCAACTTCAAATTTACCGGTTCTTACACGCAGGTTCAGTTCAGAATCTTTGTTGATCGCATTGATAACAGTACGTGAAGAAATTGTGTCACTTTTCAGCATTGTAGCAACTTTCTTGGCAACATCTTCATTCAGGCATTCATAGACATAAGCATTGTATCTTTTACCCCAGGTGTAGTTGCTGTTATGACCTTCAAAAAATGTTTTCAAACCTGAAGTATCTTTGATCGCTTTGTTCCAAACTTTGTCGGACATGATTTCATAAAGCAAAATTCCGTCGTGGTATTCCTGCATTAAAGCTTTAAAATCAGGATATTTACTATCCAGTTTGCTTTCTTCGTATGCCAGGATTTCACTGTTCTGCCATGCTGCATATTGTTTCTGAACCAATGCCTTCGCTTCCATGTTTTTAAAATTTCTGAAATTCTTTTGAAGGTAAGTCGCAAATTCTTTCTGCGTAAATCCTTTTTTATCCAGGGTAAACATGGTTGTGTTTGATTTCAGCGCATCAGCTGTCCAGGTTCCTTTGAAATAATTTGAATCGATGTTTTGAACAAACCATTTGCTTGTTTTGCTGTAATTATCTTTGAAAGCGTATGATTTTTTCAATTTTTCAATGAATGATTGCTGGGTCACAATCGAGCGCTCATCTTTATTTACTTTTCCTTGAATTTCTTTTTTCAATTCATCAAAAGTGCGCAGTGGAGTCAGGTCAAGGCGCTTAACAATGTGATATCCGTAAGCAGTTTGTACCGGTTTGGAAATCTCACCGTTTGCTTTTAAAGCGAAGGCGGCTTCTTCAAATTCAGGAACCATTCGTGTGGTTGTCCCAGTTCCGAAAAGTGGCAATTCACCTCCTTTTTCAGCTGTTTGTGCATCATCGGAAAATTCGCTTGCCAATTTTTCAAAAGATTCTCCGGCTTGCAGTTTGGTATAGATCTCATCTACTTTCTTATGAGCAGCCTCAATTTCTTCAGGACTTGCGTCTTTTCCGGTTGCAACCATGATATGTGCTGCTTTGATTGTACCTCTTGCAGGACGCAAATCAATTACTTTAATAATATGATAACCGAATTTGGTACGAACAGGATTTGAGATTTTTCCTACCTGCGTGTTATATGCCGCTTCTTCAAATTGATAAACCATTTGGAAAGCAGTGAAATAGCCTAGGTCTCCGCCATTTCTTACCGCAGATGGATCGTCAGATCCGTTTTTGCCTTTGGCAACAGTGGCGAAGTCTTCTCCGTTCTCAATCCGCTTCTTGATCGCCATAATTTTGTTGTAGGCTGCAAGAGTATCTTCCGGAG
>CAMPIU010000335.1 GCA_946886545.1 uncultured Flavobacteriales bacterium
GGGATTGAGCGCTATCAGATGGAGATAATTGGGAGTTGCCTCAACAAATTGTTTTGCATTGAAGAGTTTATCGGCTTTTACCTTTAAATCGGCTTCGGTTTCTTGAGCAAAGGAGCATTGAGCTGTTTGAATCAACAGAAATAGTAGTAACCAACCATTTATAAGTTTAAATGACTTCAAGCTCAACATCTTGTTTTAGAGGCAATACGCTTATTTCTTAAAAAGGTTCATTTTGCTTTCCGTTCCATCGAGTAATCGTTTGATGTTTTTACGATGGGCAAAAATCACAATGAACGCCAACAAAGAACCAAAGATAGGCAAAGCGTACGTATTTATTGGAAATAACCACAAACAACCTGAAAATACGATTGCTGCACTTATTGATCCTAAAGACACATACTGTGTTGTAATGAAGACAATTAAAAATACCAATAAACAAATTCCTGCGGCCAGAGGTTGCAGCCCGACAATTACTCCGAGAGAAGTTGCCACTCCTTTTCCTCCTTTAAACCCGGCAAAGATCGGGAATACATGTCCCAAAACCGCCATAAAGGAGGCCACCAGCTGAATGTGCGTTAAATGCGGAGAAGAAAAGTCTACCGGCAGTACAAAAAATGGGATCAGTACTGCCAGCATTCCTTTTAATATATCGATAGTCAGAACAACTCTGCCTGCTTTTTTACCAAGTACGCGGAAAGTATTGGTTGCTCCTGCATTCTTACTTCCGTGTTCTCTTACATCTAAATCATATTTTGCGCGCCCTACCCAAACTGCTGTTGGTATTGATCCTAAAAAATATGCAGGTAAGGCCCATAAAAAATCAGTCCAGTTCATTATTCAAAAATAGCATTTAGTTTGCCTAAATACACGCTATTCGTTGAGATTTGGTATAAGAAATTTTTTGATTTGCGTTTATCTTCCTTGATCGCATTGATGGAATTCGCAAGTTCTGAATCACTTGTGATGATATTTAAGGTTCCGTCGCGCTTCAACATGGAATAATCCAATAAATAATCCGGTCCTCCGGGAACCTGCATCATCATAGTAAAATGGTCGCCGTTCGAAGAGTAGATCTGCTCAAATGCAGCACGGAATACAACCTGTCTCATAACCGGTTTCCCATACAAATTCACGATTGCAGCACCTTCCAAACTGGACATCAAGCCGCGAATATCTTTCGACATCGGAATATTTTTTAAATGAACTCCGGTGATCACAATTGATTTTTCCATTTCGTCCGGCAAGCGTTTTACTTTCTTGTCTTCGGAAAGGGTATAATCCGACTTGATCTTATCCGCTGTCTTACGATCACCCCACATCAATAGAGCTTGTTCGATATTGGTTGTTTCAAACGACAGTGGTTTTGAACCTTCATAATCCACAATACGTTGCCCTACACTTTCCCAAATACCTCTATCCATTGGAAGGTTCAGTTTCATTGTTGCATTCACATCCGTTTGTCCGCTTTGCTGGTTGTAAGAAACCATTCCGATCGCATCAACGGTAACATCGCCATAGTCCATTCCCATATTGATCTTTCCTTCACCGTTCATTGAACAGCTTTCCGTATGCAATGAGATAAAGTTTCCGGGTTCGTTGCGGTTCAACAACTTCTCTTTAGGTCCGATCTGGAATTCTTTCGATGAGAAGTCGTACTGCAACACTCCGGAAGCTGTAATAAAAATCGGATCATTCGGATCTTCCAGAGAAGAAAGGAAGGTCGGATACAAACGGATCGAATCCTTCTGACGGGAATCCCTCCAGACAATACCTGCTGCAATAGCCTGTCCATCCAAAGTTTTCATATTTGGTGTAACCGGGATCTGGATGTTCTTCGGATCAATTTCCGCCGTAAATGACATCCAACTTTTTGCAAACTTCTCACAATTGTGATTGATGCGTGTTGCACCTGTAAAGCTGATCAATGGATTTGCGGCTTTAATATTCATCGAACCATAGTAATCGAAATATTTGTTCAGTTTAAATCCTGATTCACTTTTCACAGTTCCGTTTGCAAATGTCTGATAGGTTGAATCGACACCGATTTTATCCATGTGAATGAGTGTCTTGGTCGAATCTGCATCGTAATACGGATAATCACCTTCGGAGGTATATTTTCTTCTGGCTGAAATGCTTGTTTTTGCATTCAGGAATGTATGGTATTTTGTTACATAATTGGCTACCACTTTTGAATTCAGCAATGGTTCCATTACTGCGTTTTTGTGAATGGTCACTTTCGCACTGTCAGGGTAAATCCGTGCATCCGCAACATCAATAAAGGTCGTATTGGAACAATACAATACTTTATTCTTCATTGAGAATTTCACTTTCGGAGCAGCAAATTGCAGGGAATCCTGATCCGGGTGAATGGAGAACATATTCGGTTGAGCCAGATTCAAATCCGTGTTGATATTGATATCACCTGAAGTGCTTCCTTTTTTAGACAACTCCATTTCATCCTGATCCATTAACCATGTAAAAATGTCAACTTTCGCCGCATATTTAATCACATGGAAGATCTTCAGTTCTTCACCGTCATTGGATTTAAAATCTCCTTTTCGGTCCTTAAATGAGATATGTGCATTTACGTTATTCGATGAGAAGGCCAATGGACTTTCCCCCTCTTCAGGATACGGATTTTTCAGGTGAAAGACTGAAGTGTCCGAATAAATGTCGTGCCGTTTAAATTTGAATGCATCTGAACCCAAACTTGCTTTTTGCATGGAAACAATTCCATATCCCGTCATTCCGGTTGGCTGAATGATCGCTGTTCCCTTCATTTTAGCTTCTCCTCCAAAGAATGTCAATTCGTTTTCTGAAGTTGAGGATGCTTTCAGAATGTTTTGTCTTGGAACATAAGTAATGTATGCGTCCGGAGAGGTTACATCCGGAAACTGAACACCGGCTTCGATCGGTTTATTTTCAAACTTGGCATAGCCTAAGGTTGAATCGGGTAAGAAGGTAAATGCTTTTGAATCCGAGGTGGAATGGATGAAATTAATGATCCCTGAACCTTGTAATCCGTTGTTGGACAACACAATCTTGTTTTTATACATTGCTTTTGTACCGTAGAAAACATGTCCTTCCGGCGGGGCAACCGTACTGAATCCCAGGGAATAATCTGCCATGATTTTCAAATCTTCTTTGATCACAGGGAAGATTCCTGCCGAAACCAATTCACCCTTCAAACGGAATGATTTCTCAGAGAAATTATACAAACTTTCCATTTCAAATGGAATACAAGTATAATAGAATCTTGCGGAATCGTATGCTCCTTTAAACAAATCATACTGATTGTAGTAAACTTTGGATGGTTTAACCGACTTGAGGATCGGATATTTCGTGATCTCTTTTTTCATACCGGCACGGTTCGTCGGATCATCAACAATGATTTCTCCTACAATTCCGTTTAACGGAGAACCCAAAGCAATCGACTTATTCCCGTCAGCCTGGGAAAGCGGTTTTACACGGAAATAACTTTTATCCGTTTTGATCAGGTTAATTTTGTTTGCATCGTAGACATAATTTGCTTCCAAAGTATGCACCTCAAACTTACCTGATGAAGCCCAACCTGTGAATTTAAAGTCTCTGTTCTTTGTTACTTTAACCTGCGCTTTGTCAGGTAAAACAAATGAACCCTGGGCATCCGATATCGTAACACGATCAACCGCTTCTAGTGCAATTTCCATGGTCCCCAGATTCATACTTCCGAAATTCGGCATGGTTCGTCTTTGAATAGCAAGAATGGAATCCTGGCTTGCAATTTTTTGCAAATTCGGATTGTCCTTTAATTGTTCCGGTGAAAATTTCGGTTTCGGTCGCATATCGGAAACAAAAATCAGGTTATCGTAATCGCGTTTTCCCGATCTTGCTTCAATAAAAACCTTCGTTTTCTGGTTCACTTTTACGATCTTATTCTCCGTATCATAGCTGATGAAGCCATAAGAAGCCAGATCAAGGAGTTGTGTTTTAACTTGTTCTACCGTTTTACCAAGCGCTGTTGCAGCCTTTCCTTCGGATATAGTGAACTCATCAAACTTATAACAGTAGTTATATAA
>CAMPIU010000336.1 GCA_946886545.1 uncultured Flavobacteriales bacterium
AATATTGACAGGGGGGTATTTTAAAGATGTGATTATCGGAGAGGACACCTTGGCAGGAGATCCGGTTAGTTCGGGTTTGATGACTACTTATGGTTTTTATGCGAAGCTGGATTCCGATGGTGAGCCTATTTGGGCCAAACGCTTTTCGAATCTGGTTACCGGTGCTTTCAATTCATTTAGTGGAATTGCCTCAACAGCTGTCGATGAAGATGAAAATCTGTTCTTTATGATGGGATTGGATAGTGCAGTTGTGATTGGGAATGACACCATTTCATCTACTTACCTGACAACAGTTGTTAAGGTCGATTCTTCCGGAAACCTTATTCGCGCTGTTATTCCTCAGTCAGACTTGAGTTTTGCACGGGGAATCACCCTGGACCAATGCGGAAATGTACTTTTACTGGGAGAGTTTGTTGATTCAATCAGACTCGAAAATACCTCGCTTATTGCAGCTTCATCGCGTGATGTTTTTGTAGCTAAATTAACGAACGATCTGGATCTGGTTTGGATGAAGCAATTTTACAGTTCTGGTGGTGATCTGGCAGGAGGAATTGCTTGTAATGACCGGAATGATGTGTTCTTTAATTTTGAGTTCTGGGGTGAAATCAATTACTCCGGACCTTATTCCCCTTCCCCGTTGGGAACAATGGATGCTCTTTTGATCAAATTGGATGAAGATGGAAACAGGGTATGGCATAAACACTCCACCGGAACAGGAAATACTTCCGTATCAGCTGTTTCCGTTTCTCCTTCAAACAAAGTAGCGATGGCTGGAAGATACCAGGGCCAGGAACAATTTGACGGGACAACGATCAACAGTACGCCGACCAATTTACCGGATGTTTGGTTCGTCTCCTATACAGACACTACTTTAGCTTCCGTACCAGCAGATTGCGAAGGAAATCTTGGATTAAGTGTTTTAACCACCAATAAGGAGTTGATCATTTATCCGAATCCTGCCGGCGAAACCGTATCACTTTCCTTTCCGGAACAGGATCAGAGGTCTATGGTAAGGATCACTGATCTTTCAGGAAGAATCATGTACTCCGGTGTATATGAGAAAACCCAATCGATTTCACTTGCCGGATTCCCGGAAGGATTATACATTTTAAATACGCAATTTGAAAACGGGGAAAGCCGCAACGGGAAATTTATAGTGAAACTGTAGGCATGGGATTAATCGCATGCTACATGTTTAAATGACTGGTTTTTTTTCCATTTGTTCAAGAGCGATCCATCCGGCAGGTGTGATTCCCATTATTTCCGTGACAAGCCCTAAGGTTTTGTAAGTGTCGAAGAAAGCCATCCGTGCAATCGGGTGGTCGACTTCGCTGATAAGAACATAACCTTCTTCTGAGAGTTTATTGGTAATCTGTTCGAAATCACTTACCGGCAAACGAAACGCAAGATGCTGGGTTCCTCCTGCAGGATATTGTTCCAGGTAATCATGAAACATACTTTGTCCGGAAAGCGGCTGCACCAGCTCGATGAAAGCGGATCCGTTATAAGTCTGTGTTGTCAGCCATTCTGCGTTTACCACTTCACCGTAGTATGTCATGTTCAGATCCTGTGCACGAACCAGTTCCGGTGGCGGAAAACCCGCTATTCCCATGGAGCTCGAAAGGAATTCCACAGCAGCATGAATATCAGGAACTACCCAGCCGATCTGGGCCAACTCAAGCCCCTTAATTGTATTGTTGATAGTGTTCATCTTACGTTCTTTATTCTGATTTTTTGATTCGCAATTAATTTGAACATCCGAAAGTCCACAAGCTTCTCAAAAATGTAAAGTCTTGCCTCCAGTCCTAATGTCCTAACATCTAACTTCTCAGTATCTTCTCCATTTTCTTCCCCTTGGCAAGTTCGTCAACAAGCTTATCCAGGTAACGGGCTTTTTTGGTAAGCGGGGTTTGAATTTCCTCTATCCTGTAACCACAGATCACTCCGGTGATTAACTCTGCATTCGGATTCAGTTTTGCCTGTTCAAAGAAGGATTCAAAAGTAACTTTCTGATCGATCAATTGTTGTAGTTTGGTCTCGTTAAAACCTGTAAGCCATTCGATAACCTGGTGTAATTCCTGGATAGTCCGGCCTTTCTTTTCAACCTTTGTAACATAATGCGGATAAACCGAAGCAAAGGTCATTTTCGCAATGCGCGAGTCGTGTTCTGGGGATGTACTCATACCATTCAATCTAAAAACAATGAAACTGTAGTTATTAAGTGTTCTTTCAAAGTTAAGGGATTCTTCAGAATTATCAGATACTTTGATCCATGAGAATAAGTGAAATTGCATATTCTGCAGCGAAGAAATTTCACAGAAAGTGACATTGAAAAGTAGGATTTATGTAAATAGTTTAAAAATATGTGCAAATTCTTTGACCAGTATAATTTTAATTTAGTACCGGTTGAAGGTTGGTAAAGCAGCAGCCGTATTAGGTAGTTTAAGTTTTAGGTTAAAGGGTCCTCTCGGACCCTTTTTTTTGTGAATCTCCCTTGGACGAATTTTTACTCAGAAAAACAAACTTTTGTTATCGAAAGCCAATTTTGCCAATTTATAACCTGCAATTGTTTCAACTGTTAAGTTTTCGATTTCAGGAACCTCAAAGAACATAGGGTTTGTCCCGAATTTCTTTTTTTTGTTTTTTACAAAAGCTGTGCGGTTAAAAATATGGAAGACCGTATCCTCGACAATAGCGAAATGAGGATCGTCTCTGAGTGTGTTTATCGGATAATTGGAATTACTGTATAAACGCTTCTCTATGCGGGAAAGGCTCATCACTGAATCGAATTGCTGGTATTCGTCGTTGAGAACGTAGGTATAATAGCGATCAATGACCTCTTCGATGGTTTTGATCGAAAGCAGGGGATTGATACATTGTGTTTGCATAAAATGTTCACCTGCTGTTTTTTCAAGAGCACGTGCCGTGATCAGATCAGATGTTGGCATTTCTTCGAGGATCCGTGCATTGGAGTATTCTTCCGAATACATATCAGGATGTGGCAAATCAATAAAGGAAATCTTAGGGGTGCCACCGCATGTTTGCCTCACGATAGGCGAATCGGTCGTAATCACAATGTGATTGATTGCTTTTACGGCAAGTAGTTTTTCGACCATCAGACGGTACAAATGTCTTCCGTCAAATTCTTTAAAATGGGCATCGGGTAATTCTGTGCGGGGAAATTCACGGACCGTAAGTAATGCAGTGATAGCAGGTTTATTCATGTGAACTAGCGTTTTTGGGGCAAGAATAGGTATTTTAATTGGAAGTCTTGCAATAGCTCAGGCAATTATTCTGAACGATTGTTTCACATTACAAAAGCCCTGTTCCGTATATACCGGATCAGGGCTTTTATATTGCATTTACTTTTTACAATCCTGGGAAAGGGATGATATCACCAAACAGAACACACGGTCTCCTTCACAACATCACCAGCTTGATTCCGCTCATGTCTGCTTTTCCGTTTTTCAGGAACTCATAAGTTAAGCGATCGGCCTGGCAGTCAATGAATTTGATCTGTTTCAAACTTTTGTTTTTGAAGAATGAATTCTTTAACGTGGCGTTCTGGAAAGTGACTCTTTTAAAAGCACAGTTTTCAAAACTGCAATTTTCGATATTCCCTTCGAAAACAAGGTCGGCAAGATACATGGCATTAAAAGATGTACCATTCCACGCAGCATCTGTTAATGTATTTTTCTCGAATCCACCGGATTTCAAAACCACTCCGGTAAAATCTGCGCCGGTAAAATCAGACCCCAGTACATGACTTCCCGAAAACTCGGTCTCTCTCAGTGAACTGTTGACGAATTGATTGTTTTGCAAGTGAGAACCTTTGATATGACTACCGTTCAGATCTGATTCCGAAAAATCACAGCCGTTAATATTGTTACCGCTAAGTAAAAGTCCCGACAGATCCGAACCGATAAATTTGCAGCGCAGCATGTTGGAGGAAGCGAATTTTTCATGCAGATTTTTCAAGCCTGAAAAGTCGGCATCCACCCAGTTCCCTTGAGACATATTCCATTTCGGGGTTTTTCCTGTTTTCCCGGATTGAAC
>CAMPIU010000337.1 GCA_946886545.1 uncultured Flavobacteriales bacterium
AACGTTCAACTGTGGTTTAAAGGCTGATGATAATGATGATGATGGAAGCTATGTTTATGGTACTAAGGAGCAGAAATACGTTCAGAAGATTGAAACTAAAACGCACATTGCTTATTTTGACCTTTCTGCAAGGAAAGATGCAAAAGGGGTTAATGGAGAAAATGGTGGCATGAATACATCCAATAACTCTTACAAATTGGATAAGATTCGCTTATATTCTAAAGCTGAGATTCTGGCTTCAGGCGGAAACCTTACTACTGATAACGTGGGAACTGCTAAACCTATTAAGACGGTAAATTTTGAATATTCGTATTCACTTTGCACAGGTGTTCCGAATAACAATATGGGAGAAGCACTTTCTGCGAATGAAAAGAATAATAAAGGGGGTAAATTGACTTTAAAGAAAATTTATTTCACTTACCGCGATTCCAATATGGGGAAATATACCGGATACCGTTTCAACTATGGAGAATATGCCGATGGTAAGGATGAGTACACAGGTGGAAACCTGGTTATTGGAACAACGAATCCCAATAATCCGAAATACGATATCAAGGGCTATGATTCCTGGGGAAAATACAAGCCAAGTGAAGCAACAACTACTGGGAATAATACAGATCCGGTAACTGCCGCTGAGTTCCCGTTTACGGAGCAGAATCGAAGTATTCAGGACGCGCGATCGAGTGTTTGGTGTTTAAAAACAATTCATACTCCTTCGGGCGGTAATATTACGGTCGAATATGAATCGGATGATTACAACTATGTACAAGACAAAAAAGCTCTGAGAATGTATAAGGTTGTTGGGGCCGGAACGAGTTCTACTCCTTCGGTTTCAGCTGATGTTACTGGTTCTTTGTATACAAATACAATTGCCACAACACCAAATGATTACCTCTACGTGAGAGTCCCTGACGAAACACCGACTGGTCTGAGTGCTGCTGATTATAGACAAATGTTTTTGTCTGGTCTGGAAGGTAATATCATGCAGTTCAGATTCTTTGTGAATATGACTATGGCGGGAGGTAATATTGGAAGTGTGAATGGTCAGCCATTTGAATATGTTTCAGGTTATGCTGAATTGGATGGAACAAGAGCTTGTGAGTTTTATCAAAACCCAGGTGATAATTTAAAGTACTTAAGTGTACCGATTAGAACAGTTAACATCGAAGGAGGCGTAGCTCCGAACCAGCAAGTCAATCCAATTTCAAAGGCAGCGTGGAATTTTGGAAGAAAGTACCTGTCAAAACATGTTTATGGAAATGCACCTTCAGGAAATTCAACTGCAATACAAAACATTGTAGAGCAAATGTTATCATCCAATGTGCTTTCTAATTTGAAGGAAATTTTCACAGGACCTAATGTCACTTTGAAAAACAAGTTTATCGGAAGACGCTTTGTGAAAGATAAATCCTGGATTCGCTTAAATGTTTCAACCGGCTCTAAATTGGGTGGTGGTTGCCGTGTGAAGACAGTAAGAATATCGGATGTTTGGGGATCGGAAGATCCGAATAACTCAATGAACCCGACTCAGACTGATTACCGCACAATGAGCTATGGCCAATCGTATAAATATAACTTGTCTGACGATGCAAGTGATCCTTTATCTAATGTGACAAGTGGTGTGGCAACTTATGAACCGATTGGAAATAAAGAGAATCCTTTTGTAATGCCGGTAGTTGCCACAACGCGACATTTGTTGGCACCAAAAGAGGAAAACTACATCGAAAAACCATTTGGAGAATCATTTTTCCCAAGTCCGCAAGTAACCTACTCTCGTGTGAGTGTTGCAAATTTATCTGGAGCTACTGATATCCCATCCGGAATGCAGGTTAAAAAACTGCATAAAACAGGTAAAGTAGTTTCTGAGTTCTTTACTTCCAGAGATTATCCGACAATAGTAGACCAAACGGGTCTTCAGGCTAAGGAAGATAAAAAAATGCCACTTGCAAGTTTGCTAAAAATTAAAATGAAAAAGCATTTTACAGCTTCTCAGGGTTATGTGGTTCATTTGAATGATATGAATGGGAAGGAAAAGGCGAAGTGGGTGTATGCTGAAGGACAAACTAAGGCTATTTCGGGAATGACTTACCGTTATGCGTCAAACGAGGACTCTCCATCCAATAGTGCTGATTATAATAAGGGGGCATTGAATAACAATGTGCGGGTAATCTTCCCGAATGGAGATGTGAAAAATCAGGTAATCGGAGTGGAATATGATGTTGTACACGATTTAAGAGAAAATTCAAGCAGTACTCAAATTGTTGGAGTGAACACCAACCTGGCTGCTTTCCTGGTTGGTGTTATTCCAGGATTAGTTCCTATTCCATTACCGGATATGACCAATTCTGAGGATCAGTTCAGGTCGGTTTCAACAACGAAAGTGATCAATACTTTTGGTATTTTGGTTGAGACTGTAGCATATGATGGTGATACAAAGGTGTATACTAAGAATATTGCCTGGGATGCAGTGACCGGAGATGTATTGTCTACGGAAACCATAGATGAATACAACGATAAATACTATACGTTTAATTATCCTGCCCATTGGTTCTATTCAGGAATGTCTCAGGCTTCCTTAAATTTAGGAGTGAATGGTAAACTTGCCTCCTCAGGGATTTCTTATACAATGCAGGGCTTACCGTCTCCATATATGTCAAGTGATTTCTTAATGGAGGGGGATGAGATTGTATACGGTCCAACAACTGCTAACTTTATCAGACCACATGCATGGGTTTCAGCTGTTCAGGGAAATACTTTCAGATTGATTGACGCTACTGGTGCGGCTGTTACCGGATCTGCAAACAACGGAGATTTTACGGTTATTCGTTCCGGTCATAGAAACTTGCAATCTGCCGGAATTATGAATGTAACCTTGATGCGCAATCCTTTGAAGAATTCAAGTGGGGGGGATATTGTAAATCTGGGAACTTCATTTATGTCTTCACCGCCTCCGGGGGTTAATCCAAATCAACAAACAGATTGGGAGACTTGGAGAATAATTAATGCAGGAGCTGTTGATTACTCTGATATTTGGCCTGCAGGATGTGAGTGTGGATTAACTGGAACTAATCCGTATGTGCGCAATGAAAAAGGAGTTTGGAGAACAAAATCATCCAGAACTTATTTAACCGGGCGTAATTTCCATGAGGAAGTTACTCCTAGAAGAGATGGTTTCTTTACGTCCTTCTCGCCAATGTATAAATTGACAGCTTCAAATACCTGGTACAAGGATTTGAATAACTGGACTTTTGTTAGTGAGGTTTCCAAGTATAGTGCGTATGGATTTGAATTGGAGAATATGGATGCATTGGAACGTTTTTCTGCGGCTCAATATGGTTATAACAATACCATGCCAATGGCTGTAGGAGCGAATTTAAAATACAGTGAAATAGCATTTGACGGTTTCGAGGATCGTGGTTTTGCGGGATGTACTACAAATACGCATTTTAATTTCCCTGGAAACTTAAAAGCAATTGGGTCACAAGGAACAGCAACCGGTGATATCAGTAGAAACACCTCACATACAGGAAAATACAGTATTCGGGTGAATGCGGGTAATAATGTAACATTGAATAAGAAAATCGCTTGTCCGCAAACAGCACAACCTTAAACAACTTAAAAACGATGAAAAATAATATTCTTTTATTGCTGTTGATTTCCTTTTTAGGAAATATAAGCTATTCTCAATGCCCGATGGTACTTTTCGCTCATGGTTCTGGAATTCAATGTAGCAGCGGAGAAGTGACTATGGGTGTTGTTGTCTGCCCTGACTCAATTCCTGGAAGTTCAGTTGTACTTGATCATGTAGAATGGAATTTTGGAGATGGATCACCCATTCTATCAACAAGTAGTTTGAATGTGATACATACCTATACAACTTCAAATAATTTTAATGTAGTTGTTGATGTTTTTTTCGTAGTTGATGGAGTTCCTTGTTCTTCTAGAGCCAAACAAGTTACATCTGGAAACATTATTCCTTACCAACCTGGCCTCCTCACTTTTTGTGATGTGTCTGGATGGACTTCTAATGATTACATGACTGTACC
>CAMPIU010000338.1 GCA_946886545.1 uncultured Flavobacteriales bacterium
GGATAGATCGGTTTATTTGGAGTTAGGGTAGCAACATCAATGAAATTTCCGAATTGATCAAACCAGGCAACCTGATTTTCAGTATCAAACAAAAACAGACGGTTATCGATTTCCTGCATGTTTACAATGGACTTCATATTCAGCAAGCCTTTCACGTTCTGAATTTGTTGTCCCTGTCCGTTCCGAAGAGTGATTAATTCTATTTTTGAATTCGGCTCATCGTAGACCCAAATCCGGTCTGTTTGGATGGAGGCGCTCATACTTGCTGCCAGGCTGATGTTCAAATCACTTAAATAAATACAATCTCCCTGTAGCGCCAGTGCGTTATCCAAAAAGCAAATACTTTGCTGATCTTCGGAAAACAAGGCGATTTTCAAGGAATTTTGTGCGTCGATCTTTTGAATATTCCCCAATGATTTGATACTTTCCTGGAGCATGATCTGACCTTTTGCATCGCGTTTTTGAATGTTTTGGTTTTGATAAATGATGCTTTGGTGAATCGGGTCGACATCCCAGATGGCTGTAGAATCAAGTTCCATGTGCCAGAGTTCTTTCCATGTTTGCTGACTGTACCCCAAATTTGGAAGGACAAGTAAGATCAATGAAAAGACAAGTCTATACATATTGAATGGTTTCAAACTCCGTTTCCTGCAAGATCTGTTCCACGATTTCACGTGAGTTCATCAAGCGCGGTACTTTATGTTGTCCACCTAATTTACCTTTTTTTTGTAACCAGGCATCAAAACTTCCAGGTTTTAGTACATGCAGGATGGGTTTGCCTAATGCCATGTCTTTGGTTCTCTTGGCATCGTAATCTGAATTAATGGCACGCAGCGATTCATCCAGGAGAAACATAAAACGTTTCAAGTCGTTCGGTTCCCTGTCAAATTCGATCAGCCATTCGTGTTTTCCCTGAACTTTTCCATCCATGTAGATCGGTGCCACGGTATAATCACGAATAATTGCATGGGTCTTGGAAGAGGCTTCTGCAATAGCAAAATCGGTGTTGTTGACAATTACTTCTTCCCCGACTGAATTGATGAAATGCTTGGTTCTTCCGGATAATTTAAAACGGTAAGGAGCTTTGGATGTAAAACGGATCGTATCGCCGATAATATATCTCCAAAGCCCTGCATTGGTTGTAATTACCAGTGCATATTCTTCATCAAGCTGAACCTCATCCAGTTTGTAAATTACTTTGGAATTGGTGTCTTGAAAAGAATGCATCGGGATGAATTCATAGAAGATTCCATAATCAAGCATCAATAAAAGTTCATTTGAACCATCCACGTCCTGAATCCCGAAAAACCCTTCCGAAGCATTGTAGGTTTCGACATAGTGCATGTCATCAAATGGGATCAACTCTCTGAATGCTTCACGGTAGGGTTCAAAACTCACACCGCCATGCATAAAGAGTTCCAAATTGGGCCATACTTCCCGTAAGTTGGATTTTCCTGTAATGTCGAGTATTTTGCGGGCCAATACCAAAGTCCAGCTGGGAACCCCGGCAATAATGTACACATCTTCTTCAATGGTACTTCTGGCCATTCGTTCAATTTTCTCTTCCCATTCGGTCATTAATGCAATTTCCCTGGAAGGAGTTCTCCTGATTTCTGCCCACCAGGGTAAATTTTTCAGAATGATGGCGGATAAATCTCCCTGGTATGCGTCATCCGCAACAGGAAGGACCTGAGCGCTTCCTCCGATAACCAGGTGTTTTCCATTATAGAGTTTTCTATTCGGGAAGTTCTCATAATAAAGGGCAAGTAGATCCTTTCCGCCCTTGTAATGACAGTCTTCAAGCGATTCTCTGGTAACCGGGATGAATTTACTTCGCTCGGAAGTTGTTCCTGAACTTTTTGCAAACCATTTGGTATCCTGTGGCCAAAGTAAATACTGTTCTCCCTCCATCAATCTTTCAATCCATGGTTTCAGAGATTCGTAATTGTTCAGGGGAACTAATTCTTTAAAGTCCTGGTGTGTGGAAATCTGATGAAAGTGGTGCTGCTTTCCGTATACGGTTTGATTACCGTGTTCAATCAATTTTTCGAATAGTTCATTTTGAACATCTACCGGGTATTTCCGGAAAAGTTCGATCTGATGCAAACGCTTTTTTATAACCCATGCAAAAATTGAATTGAATGGCATAAGCTTATATTCAGTGAAATAAAAAAAAGGAGGTCCGCGATGGATTCCTCCTTATACTATCCGAATGCGTAAATCGATCCTATGATTGCCAATAAGATGATTGTGTACACAAACCCAATTCCAACTGTAGAACTTTCAAAGAAAGTGTCATTCTTATCGTGGTGTTCTGAATGGTTTTCTGACATAACTTCAAATTTTCTTCAAATTTAAGATTTTGTTTGAAACAAGGAACAAATTAATCATCGTTTACTCCAATTAATCGCAAAATGTAATAAAACATTGTTACAACTGCACCCAGGGCGGCTACCACATAGGTTGATGCAGCCAGATTGAGTGCTGTTTTTGAGCGTTCATATTCTGTTTTTGTTGCTGTCCCGGAATGTTCAATCCAGTTAAGGGCTCTTCTCGAAGCGTCGAATTCCACCGGAAGGGTAACCAAACTGAATAAAGCAATCATTCCGTAAGCAATAACGATTGCCCAAAGAACCCATTTGATAGGGAACGATTCAAACAATACGGCCCCTCCGATGAAGGTCAGCATCATGAGGATGTTTAAGAATAATCCGGAGGCATGTTGCAGGGGCACCAATCTCGAACGCCATTGAAGCGGAGCGTATGCCTTTGCGTGTTGCACAGCGTGACCACATTCATGGGCTGCAATTGCCGTAGAAGCAGCATTTGTTCCGTGATATACTTCCTCAGAAAGGTTTACTGTTTTATCACCCGGATTGTAATGATCTGTTAATTGTCCGGGAATACAGGTTACTCTGACATCATAAATGCCATAGTCTCGAAGCATGCGCTCGGCAACTTCCCGACCACTTAAACGACTTTGAGAGGGAATTTTGCTAAATTCCTGGAATTTGCTCTTTAAACGCCAACTAACGATTAGTCCAATTCCCATGAAGACTAACCCAATAAGCATGGCTGGGCCAAAAGGTATCATCGATTCAAATTATTTACTACAAAAGTAAAGACAAAAAAACCTGCTATACTTGAATTTTAGCAGGTTTTAACTTAAAGAATGTTATGTCTTGACTAATCTCTTCCTCCGAATAAACGAAGTAAGGAAAGGAAGAGGTTTACGAATAGAACATACAAAGTAAATCCGCCCAAGAGCGCCAGTTTGTTCTTATCGTCCGCTGAAATCTGAGAATCATGCGCATATTTTTTCAATTGCTGCATGTGGTAAGCTGTTAAACCGGTGAAAACTACCACACCGATAATTGAAATCAGGTAATCGAAAGCTTCACTTTTCAAGAAGAAATTGACAATGGAAGAGATGAAAATTCCGATGAATGCGATATACAAAATAGATCCCATTTTTGTTAAATCCACCTTTGTTACGTATCCCATAATTGCCATAATACCGAAGGTTCCGGCAGTTACGCCAAAAGTTACTGCAATAGAGGTCATCGAATAAACCACAAAAATGGTTGACAAAGAAAATCCGATTAAAATACTATAAATAGAAAACAAACCGAATAGCAAGGGAAATGACAAGCGATTAATCATCGTTTGCAATAATAAAGCTACTCCGATTGGTGAGAATACCACCACATAAAAAAGAGCAGATAATTTAGCGCCACCTTGTGGAGTTGCCGTAATAAAATACTTATTGATAAACTCAATAGTACCATATTGGTAAGCAATAGCCCCTGAAACGATTAATGCGAAGAACATAAATCCATAGACTTTTCCAAAGAACTGTCTTGCCGCGGTTTGTTTTTCAGCTGTATTAAAGCTGTAATCGTCGATTATTTGATTATTAATAAAATTGTATTTTGATTTTTAAATTAACTTAAAAAATTATTTATCCATCCTTGATAATCCACTTATTAATAAAAATATTAGCCCATTCTTTAAATAATACAA
>CAMPIU010000339.1 GCA_946886545.1 uncultured Flavobacteriales bacterium
GTACGTACTTATTTTGAATTGGGAAAAAAATGGACTATCCTGGATTGGAAATGGGATTTGGGAGTTGAATGGCAGCAAACCAAAAGCCGGGTTGCCAATTATGACAATAATTCAGGGGATAAAGGAGAGTTACAGGCATCCGATGATCTAAAGGTGGCTCAAAATTTCATATTCACTCAGTTTTCCCTATTAATCAATAAGCGGCTGGGACTGGAAGCTGCACTCAGTTTAAATCATTACCTCTATCATTTTAAGAATACATTCCCGGTTTCTCAGGATGCGTTTACAAGAAAGCAATTGAATCCGCAGTTCATGCCGCGCGCCGGAATCTCCTATCGCATCATCCGTCAGTTGGTTTGGCGGGCATCGGTCAGTAAAGGGTATTCTCCGCCTACTTTAGCAGAAATCCGGCCATCAAACAACACTGTTTACAGCGGACTGCAATCCGAATCCGGCTGGAATTATGAATCCGGTTTTAGATTTAAGTCTTTAAATCACAGATGGTATGGTGATGTAGTAGTATTTAGATTTGACCTACAGCAGGCAATTGTGAGAAGAGTAGACGACAATGGAATCGAATATTTTGTGAATGCTGGCGGTACCAGGCAAACAGGCATGGAGCTTCAATTGTCCGGAGAACTTGTCCGTCATCGTACGCAGGGTTTCATACGCGGATTGGATCTTCAAAACAGTTTCACCTATTCTGATTTTACATTTACCAATTATTCCATTGATGCCATTTCGTATTCGGGAAATAAATTAACCGGCGTTCCGAAGTTTGTCAATGTCACCAGCCTGAAACTCTTTCTTCCCTTAGGCTTCAGTTTATTCCTTTCGGATAACTATACCGACAAAATACCGCTAAACGACGGCAATTCCGTTTACGCTGCGTCTTATCACTTATTCGGCTCCAAACTGAATTGGGAATACACACTTAAAAATAAGATTCATTTCCAGGTATTCGCCGGGGCGGAAAACATCCTGAACGAGTCTTATAGTTTAGGAAATGATTTGAATGCGGTAGGAGGAAGGTACTACAATCCGGCGCCCGGAAGGACTTATTATTTTGGGGTTCAGGTAAGGATTTGAGGATGTACATTCTCTACTTTACCTTACAGCTTTCGCAGTGTTTTTTTCTAATTAATAAAAATTCGCAACTTTTATTAATTTTTTAGAATCCAATATTCTTTTTTTTCTTCCCTGGGTTTCTATGAGACCTTCTTCCTTAAAATCATGTAAAAGACGAACCAGGGTTTCAACAGCAACTCCAACGAAATTAGCCAAATCTTCGCGTGATAAATTTATTTCAACCGGGGAAGTTTCATCAGAAGAAGACTGGTATTTATCTTTCATAATTAACAAACACAATGAAAGACGTTCCCGAACGGATTTGCGGGCGAAGGAAGCCATTCCGTTTATTAATACACCGAATTCATGACTCAGATTAACCAATAATTTTTTTGAAAGTGCCTTCGATTCATCCAGCAACTGTAAAAAATCCGCCTTTGAAATAAATCCAACCACCGTATCTTCAATTGCAGTAGCAGAATCTGAATAAGGCTCATCTGAGATTAATGCCGGATAACCAAGTAGTTCGCCTTCGCTACAGATATAAATGATTTGTTCCTTACCTTCTCTGTTGGTTTTATATTTTTTAATTTTCCCTTTCCGGATATAGAAAATTCCATTTGGACTCGTCCCTTCGTTAAATACCGATTGGCCTTTCTTGATTTTTATTTCAATCATTCGCTCCTCCAGGAAATTCAATTCGCTTTCCGGCAGGCCTTCAAAGATTGAATTACTCCTAAAATGAAATTTATCTATCGGAAACTTTAGAGGCATTGTTTTTTGCTGCGAAAGTAATCAAAAAACACCATTTTTCAGATCTTAAAATTGATTCAGATCAACTTTTCACTTGATTGCAATCAAAGGAAAAGACCCATTGTACTGATACTTTTGTAGCGATCAAAATCAATCAGTTTTAATAGAGATATGAAGGTAAATAAAGAAACAAGTATTCAAGTATTAAATATTCCATTCATAGAAAAATCGACCGCTTTCCATTACAATACACCAGTTGACCAATTAATTGAAAATACAGTTGCAACTGCCCAGGGAATATTGACTAGTACCGGCGCAATCGTATGCAATACGGGGGAATTTACCGGACGTTCACCAAAAGACAAGTTTATAGTTAAAGACGAAATAACTGAAGATACCATTTGGTGGGGGGAAATAAATCAACCTTTTGATACCCAGGATTTTCTTAAATTATATAAAAAAGTTTGCAGGCATTTAGAGAGTAAAGAGCTCTATATCAGAGATTCAGTTGCATGTGCTTCGCCTCACTATAAATTAAACATCCGAATTGTTACGGAACAACCCTGGCAAGATCTTTTTGCCCACAATCTTTTTCTCAGACCCACCGAAGAAGAAAAAGTCGACTTTAATTATGAATGGTTGATCGTTGCAGCACCGAGTTTTATGGCTGTACCTGAAGAAGATAAAACACGTCAACACAATTTTACCATTATTGATTTTAAACGAAGGGTTATTTTGATTGGCGGAAGCGGATATACCGGTGAAATTAAAAAGGGAATTTTCACGGTTCTGAATTTTGTTTTACCGCATGATAAAAATGTTCTATCCATGCATTGTTCTTCAAATATTGGAAAAAATGGAGACACTGCAATTTTCTTTGGTTTATCAGGTACAGGAAAGACTACACTTTCAGCTGATCCGGAAAGAAGACTTATTGGTGATGATGAGCACGGTTGGGATGAAAAAAATGTATTCAATATTGAAGGTGGGTGTTATGCAAAGTGCATAAATCTTACGGAAGAAAAAGAGCCGCAAATATTTCATGCAATAAAACATGGAACCTTACTTGAAAACGTCCGATTTTTTCCGGATTCAACAGTTGTTGATTATTCTAATATTGAAATAACGGAAAACACCCGTGCAGCTTACCCTATACATTTTATTGATAACGCTGCAGTACCTTCAATAGGAGATGAACCAAAGAATATATTTTTCTTAACCTGTGATGCTTTCGGAGTTCTGCCTCCTATTTCCTTGCTAAGCAAAGAACAAGCCATGTATCATTTTATCTCCGGATATACTGCTAAAGTTGCAGGAACAGAGGCCGGTATAACGGAACCCGAAAGTACGTTCTCTGCTTGTTTTGGCAAGCCTTTTTTGCCATTGCATCCAATGAGATATGCCGAAATGTTAGGCAAGAAACTAGATGAATCAAAAGCCAAAGTTTGGCTGATCAATACAGGTTGGACAGGCGGATCATACGGTTTCGGTGATCGAATCAATTTAAACTATACGAGAGCCATGATTTCAGCAGCATTGAAAGGTGAGTTAGATAAAATGGTCTATGTAAATCATCACATATTCGGCTTAAGAATGCCAACAAGTTGTCCAAATGTACCCTCTGAACTTTTAAATCCTAAAAATACCTGGTCAGATAAATTTGCTTACGATATACAGGCACAAAGTCTGGCGAATCAATTCGTGAAAAATTTTCAGAATTATTCGGATGAAACTGCTTCCGTAGTGATTTCCGGGGGACCAATAACGAATAAAATTAATCGCTAACAATTAAAAAAAACGAAATGAAATTTCCGGAAAATTTATTGTATACAAGGGATCATGAATGGATCAAATTCGTTGATGATGTGGCTTTTGTTGGTGTTACTGATTTCGCTCAGAAAGAACTTGGTGACATCGTTTACGTTGAGATCGAGACAATTGGTCAAACGATAGATCAAAATAATGTCTTTGGAACTATTGAAGCAGTCAAAACCGTCTCTGATTTGTTTATTCCCATTAAAGGTGAAATCCTGGAATTAAACCAGGAAGTTGCTGATTCACCAGAATTTGTTAATTCAGATCCTTACGAAAAAGGGTGGCTGGTAAAAATCAAACCCAACGATGTAAATGACAGGTCACATTTAATGACTGCCGAAGAATACAAAATTCATATTGGAGTGCAATGAGATC